>JBEKFS010000032.1:0-34804 GCA_050013195.1 Occallatibacter sp. | reverse complement strand
TGAAGCGCAACCGAAAACAGCAAACTCACCCCGGCATGCCGCCAAAAAACAACCGCCTGCCGGAAAACCTTAACCAGAACACCCCACGCAGTCGGAACTGTGGGCGTTTTCACGCAGACACTGAAGCCCCCCTGTTCCCTCCGCAATCTTCGATTTACATCCTTAGCGTTAATACCGCTGCTGAAAGTCTGGATCGACGGGATTCTCAAAGAGCGAGGCGTCGCGGGTGACGATGGTCAGGCCGGAGGGGGTGACAAAGTAGCGGCGCTTGTCCTCCACGGGGTCGTAACCGATGACCGTGCCCTCTGGTATGTGGACATGGCGGTCGATGATGGCTCTCCGGATGCGGCAATGCCGGCCGATGTTCACGTGCGAAAAGATGATACTGGCGTCCACTGCGGAGTAGGAGTTGACGCGCACATCCTGCGAGACAACCGAGTTGGAGACCGTGGCGCCGGAGATGATGACGCCAGCGGTGATGACCGAGTCGACCGCCATGCCGGAGCGGCCCGGCTCGGCAAAGACGAATTTGGCCGGCGGATATTGGCGCACACGAGTGCGGATGGGCCAGCTCTTGTCATAGAGGTTGAAGACCGGCGAAACAGCGCAGAGATCCATGTTGGCGTCGTAATAGGCGTCCAGCGTACCCACGTCGCGCCAGTAGAGGGCCTGCTGCTTGTTTTCGTCGACAAAGCTGTAGGCCATCATCTTCTTTTTGCCGAGCATGTTGGGCAAAATGTCGTGGCCGAAGTCGTGCTTGGAGTCGGGAGCCTCGGCATCGGCAATCAGCGCCTTGAGCAGCGTTTCAGTGTTGAAGATGTAGATGCCCATGGAGGCATCCACGGCGTCGGGGTTGAAGGGCGAGCGGAATTTGGTGGAGGCCGGCTTCTCCATAAAGCCCAAAACATCGCCTTTCTGTCCGACCTCGACTACCCCGAAACGCGAAACTTCGCCGGGCGGAATGGGCAGCGTGGCCAGGGTGACCTCCGCGCCGGTTTCCTTGTGGTACGCCAGCATGCGGCTGTAGTTCATCTTGTAGATGTGGTCGCCGGAGAGAATGATGATGTGCTTGGGCTGTTCGCTGCCGATGGAGTAGATATTCTGGTAAACCGCATCGGCGGTTCCCATGTACCAATTGGCGCCGGTGCGCTGCATAGGCGGCATCAGCTCAAAGAACTCGCCCAGTTCCTGGGCCACGATGCCGGTCCAGCCTTCGCGGATGTGCCGGTTCAGCGAGAGGGCTTTGTACTGCGTGAGGATGAAGACCTTGCGCAGGCCGGAGTTGATGCAGTTGGATAGAGTGATATCGATGATGCGGTAGTGCCCGCCAAAGGGCACAGCCGGCTTGGCGCGATCGCGCGTGAGGGGGAAGAGCCTCTCACCCGCTCCACCGGCAAGCAATACTCCAAGTGTGTCTCTCATAGTTTTTCAACCTTGCCTTCGCTCGAAATCCCGCCTGGCGATCCTCGCCTGGAAGAGAAAGCGCCGACCTCCAATCCAGCATATTCTCTGGGGGCACATTTCATCCAGGCTTTGTCAAGGGGCATTGTCAAGGGAAGGAGAATATCTCATTCTGTTCAATCTGGCTGCACCTCTCACTTTATAGAAGATGGCTGCCGTAAAGACAAAACCGGAGCCGCCTGCGACTTGTCTTCGTCGCCATAGGCCCCGTTTTGGGAAGTTTGCCGTTTGGGGCGGCTTTCTATTACCGCTTCTTATTGAACTTGTACTCGACGCCCACCGAAATGGCGAAGTTGACGTCGTTCTGAGTGATCAGGGGCGCGTAGTTGGTGCTGTAGCGGGTGAGAACCGCGTCAGGCGTAATGCGGAAGACCCAGTGCGCCGAACGGTTCAGGTCCATGTGGCCGCCGATGATGGCCGCCGGAGCAACCTGGTTGTAATAGAAATTCTCAATCTGCGGCGTGACGCTGCCCAGATGCGCATCAAAGTAGGCGCCGCCAAACATGGCATGGGCAATCAGCGCGCCGTGCTTGTTGTGCGGTCCGAGCCATTCGGGTCCGGCGACAAACAAGTACTGGCTGACGAAGGGCCCATGGACAACACCAGGGTTGGCAGTACCGGCGCCGCTGCTGCCCAGGTAGGCGCGGCCCGTGCCTTCGAGTGCAAAGTGCTTGCTGAACCAATAGGAGCCAGAGAGATCGAGGCCGCCAAGATTGGAGCCTTGGAGCACATTGGCTCCAGCCTTCATGTGGTCGTAGGCCATGCCCAGGGATAGATCGTAGCGGTTGTCGTAGCGCACACCGGAGAGCGGGTCGCTGGCAATGTAGGTGCCATTGCCGGCCGTCGGAGAGGCGGTGCTTTGCGCCTGGGCGAGGGTTCCGGAAGACAAAGCCAAGAGGGCTACAAGGGCAAGAGCAAAGGACAATTTCACTGAAATACGCATCCTATTCAGCTTACAGGACGATACCGGCAAGGGACAACGACAACCGGGCGAGAATTATCGGATTACGGCTGGCAGCGCTCTCTCCAGCGCGTCCAGATCAGGTAGCGCACGGTCTTCAGGGTCTCGACCGATGACACGGCCCAGGGGTAAGCCGTGTGCTCCGGGGCGGACTCAGGCTCCAGCGGTGGAGCGGCGTGAGTTCGCCACTCCAGGGGCAGTTCGCTGAAGATGATGCCGGCGCGGGGCAGATGGCTGACGCTGGAAACCACCTCCGCTGACCGCCAGCCGTGCGCCTTCATGATTCGCTCGGCGTAGCAGGCATTCTGAATCGTGTCCATGGCCTGCGGCTCCTCAAAGATGGCCGACTCGGGAATTCCTTGCGCATGCGCGATGGCCGCCATCACGCGCGCCTCAGTGAATTGATTATGCGCGGCTGCTCCGGAGAGAATGAGCCGAGGCGCTACGCCCCGCTCATACTCATGCACCCCCTCGGTGACGCGGGCCAGCATCTCCGGCGAGGGATTGCCGTCACGGTCTGCGGGAGTGCCCAGCACGATGATGGCGTCAAAGCGGGTGAGCGATGTGTTGGAAGTGGGGGCCAGCAGGCGGGCAAGCACGCCCCATGCCAACAGGATCAGAATCAACAGGATACCTGCAAGAATCAGACGACTGCGCCAACCCAGCCGTCGCCGGTGGGGGTTGCGCTGGTGGCTAAGACGGCGGATGGGCTTGCTGCGGGTTGGGCGCGGTTTAGGCACAGGCGAATCCCCGCCTCTACTGTAGCGCGAAAGGCAGGGTTGACGGAGGATACGCGCGCATCAGGCGAAGTTTGCCGGCTGACCCCAGGCTGATAAGACAAACTCGCTCAATGGCTTGCGGGTGCGGGGTGCGGTTTCCTGGGCAATCAGTTTCTCGTGGGCCAGGGCGGAAGGTTCGCCCTGGTAACCGAGGGCGATGACGGCGCCGAGGAGGAACTCCTCAGGGATCGCCAAGGCCTGGCGTGCGGCGTCGTGGTCAAAGCCGGCCATGGAGTGGGTCTTCAGGCCAAGCGAGGCGGCTTGCAGGCAGAGAATGGCGGAAGCGGCACCCAGGTCGTAGAGCGCATATGCGTTCGGGGAGCCATTGTGAGTGAATTTGCTGCTCGCCACGCCCAAAAACAAGACAGGGGCAGCGCCAGCCCAGCTCTGGTTGAAGCCGACAAGGGAGGAGAAGATCTTCTGATGCGTCGATGAATTGCGAGTACCGACGAGATAGCGCCAGGGCTGCTCGTTACTGGAAGAGGCGGCCCAGCGTGCGGCTTCGAAGACTCTCTTGAGGTCGGCGGGGCTTACGTCACGGTCGGCAAAGGAGCGCGGGCTCCAGCGAGCGAGCACCACAGGCAAGACACCATCGACGGCGGGAGCTTGCTTCAATTGATTGACTTCATTGGCAGAGAGGGTCATGGGGAGTACTCCGTAAGAAAGGATGAGTGGCACTCTCTTTGATTCGGGGAGCGGGCGAAGGATTCTTAGGCCTCAGAAGCGAAACCCTTTCAGCAAGCTCAGGGCAGGCCTTGGGGCACACTGTCACCGGGCTGCCGGAAAAGCGCTCCGGCAGCCGCGGGGGGTTGATTCAGTCTATGGGAAGCGATAGAGGATTACGCGCTCAATCTTCTCCGGATTGATAGTCAGCAGATCGCCTTGGCCATCGTCGTCGCCAGCGATGCGACGGGTGATGACCCACTTGCCGTCGACAAACTTGCCCTCCTGCACGTCGCCGAGACCGACATTCTGCGGACCGGGTAGATTTGAGGCAAAGTCTACGCGGACGCCCCCGCCGGCGAAGTAAAACTCATCGGGGCCATTGGTGATAATCAACGTTACGGCTTCAACGGGCGGCAGGCTGGCCGCGTCCGATGATCCCCAGCGATTCGAAGGTTCGACACCTCCACGGACCTGCACGGGGAGGCGGAGATTGCGGCCCGTGTACGTCAGGGTCAGGGTGTAATCGCCGATGCTGACCTTTTTGGGCGCGTCTCCCTTTCTCATGCGAACGGCGGTGATGCCGTCCGTTCCCTGGTGCGCCAGAATGAGCGGGGCCAACTGGTTGAGGATGCCGTAAGTGGTGGCCAACTCGGGCGGAATCGGCCGCACACTGTCGACACCAAAGGGCGAGAATCCGATGGTGTTGTATTTGCCGACCGCCATCAGGGCATTGGGAGCATTGGTGCTGGTTTCAGGAATGAAGAGCGGATTGCCGCCGCGCAGATAACGCTCGCAGACATCATCGAAATAATCGATGTGGATGTCGGGCGTGAGGATGTCCATGTCTGGAGCGCCGGCGCGCCAGATGTCGTGGACCTCAGGCAGCGGACCGCCGCTGGGATAGGTTCCCGGCCAAGCCTCGTCGCGGGATTGCAGCCAGGTGTTCACAAACATGGGGATGTTGTATTCGGCCTTGCCCGCCTTGATGACCGCCTCCAGGAAGCGGGAATAATTCCAGGCCATGAAAATTTCGTCCGAGGGCCAGGTCAGCTTGAGCCATTCAGCGTCATGGCGGATGAGGCCCAGATAAGAGATGTTGGTTTGAACGGGCAGCTCCAGGGAAGCCGACTTACCGGGGCCGAAGACCTGCTCCCAGGTGCCGGACTTCTTGAAACCGTTGGCGGCCCAGACTTCGCGGAACTCAGGGATGAGTTTGTCTTTGTGAGCTTCCAGATACTGCATCAACTCGGCTGGAACCTGGCCGGCAAAGGCCTTGTTGGCGGCGGGCGAGCGGTCGCGGGAATCGCGCAGGACACCGACTTCGTTCTCGACCTGCATCATGAGCACAGTGTGCTGCGTGCCGTCGACTTCCTTAATGTGGCGCATCAGAGCGGCAAAGGCTTTGGCGTCGGCATCGCGCGTGGCATCGGCGAAGGTGCTGAGGGTTTCGACAGGGCCGACGTTGGAAACTGTTTTGCCTTCGTTGATTTGAATGCGGGGGAAGCGGGTGTAGTCCTTCTTGACCCAGAGGGGCGGATAACTCGATGTGCCGTTCTTCCAGCAACCGAACCAGAGAACGATAAGGTGCAGATGATTTTCACGCGCCTTGTTGATCACGCCATCGAGCGCGGTGTAGTCGAACCGCGTTGTTGGAAAGCTCTCCCGAGGTAATCAAAAACGGCTTGCCATCCACGACCAACTGCGTAGCGCTGCCCTGCCTTTGCAGGTGAGGAATGCCAGTATCTGTCTGCGCCTGAGCGGAAACGGCCAGGACAGCAGCAGAGAAGATCAAACCAAGAAGAAAGCTACGGTTTATTCGCATGGAGGACTCCTGTAAGTGGTTGGAGGGAAAAATCCAACGGCATAGCGCTTCCTCATCACGCGGGAGAGGCTTTCAGGCGCAAATTCGCCGCGGTTTTCCAATTGGTAAATATTGTACGACTGACGGCTTTGGCTGGTTGCCAAAATCGTATTTATGGATAAATGCGGTGGAGGGTGCGCGCGAAGGGGATGGTTTCGCGGACGTGGTCGAGGCCGCAGATCCAGGTGACGACGCGCTCGATGCCCATGCCGAAGCCGGAGTGGGGGACGGAGCCGTAGCGGCGCAGGTCGAGATACCACTGGAAGGCTTCTTTGGGCAGCTTGTGGTGGTCGATGCGGGCGTTGAGCAGCTCGAAGCTGGAGACGCGCTGCGAGCCGCCGATGATTTCGCCGTAGCCTTCGGGGGCGAGGACGTCGACGCAGAGGGCGTAGCGCGAGTCGGCGGGATCGGGCTCCATGTAGAAGGCTTTGACGTCGGCGGGGTAGCGATGGACCATGACGGGCTTGTCGTATTGCGAGCTGAGCCAGGTTTCGTCGGGTGAGCCGAAGTCGTTGCCGTACTCGAAGGGCGCTTCGAGGTGGCCGTCTTTGTGGGCTTGGTTGAGCATCTCGCAGGCTTTGTCGTAGCGCAGACGCGGGAAGGGCGGGCAGATGGCTTGAAGCTTTGCAGGATCGCGGCCGATGACGGCGAGTTCCGGGGCGCGGTTTTTGAGGACAGATTGGACGATGTGAGAGATGAAGTTTTCGGCGAGATCGAGGAGGCCGTCGAGGTCCATGAAGGCGACCTCCGGCTCGATCATCCAGAACTCGGTGAGGTGGCGGCGGGTTTTAGATTTTTCCGCGCGGAAGGTGGGGCCGAAGCTGTAGACCTTGCCCAGGGCCAGGGCGGTGGCCTCGACGTAGAGCTGGCCGGATTGGGTGAGGAAGGCGGGGTCGCCGAAGTAATCAACGGGGAAGAGCGTGGAGGTGCCTTCGCAGGCAGCGGGAGTCAGGATGGGCGGGTCGGTGCGGATGAAGCCGTTGGTGTCAAAATACTCGGCGGCGGCGCGCATGATTTCTGCTCTGATACGAAGGATGGAGGCCTGGCGCGGGGAGCGGACCCAGAGATGGCGATGCTCCATGAGGAAGTCGACGCCATGCTCCTTGGGGGTGATGGGATAGGGGTCGGACTCGGGGACTCTCTGAACGACCTGTAGGCCTTCCACGTCGAGCTCATAACCCCCCGGCGCCCGCTTGTCGGCGCGGACTCGTCCGGTGACGATGACGCTGGATTCCTGGGTGAGGCCTTTGAGTGTCTCGAAGACTTCAGGGGAGACGCTTTTTACGTGGGCCACGCCCTGGATGGTTCCGGTGCCGTCGCGAAAGATGGGGAAGAGAAGCTTGCCGCTCTCGCGGAGGTTGTAGAGCCATCCGCGGAGGGTGACGGATTGGCCTTCGTGCTGGCCGATGGTGGCGATGGTGGCCACCTGCGGTGCGGCAGACGCCGCTTGCGCGGCAGGAGTGTTTGCGTTCTCGGGCATAGATTCCTCTTCGGGCTAAATCAGCCGGACAGATTAGGATAGCGCGTGGGGGAGGCGGCGGGCCTGTCGAAGGTGGGGACGGGTGGTGGTGTGGTTTCCAGTTGGCCGGTTATTCGCCCGGAGGCTGAGAATTGCTTGCTTTCCTATCTAGCATAAGTCTCCGGCGCCGAACGAGATTTTCAAGGAACATTGCACAGGAGAACTGAACGGAACAAAATATAATCCCCATCAAAAACGGTACGAGCGCATTAGCCAATCCAGCAGCGACATACGTGAAGCTTGGCGTCTTCGCCGTATAGACGCTCGCCAGTATGTTAATCACGTTCCAGGAGAGTACAAGCAATGCGAGAAGAAATGTTAGGTGGGAGAAGTTTCTGATCGACCGAATCTTGGAGTAACAAATCTCCCAGACCATTTGAGAACTCGATTCAAGTGGCTTCTCACGTTCATGCGCCTTTCGATGCTGCCTCAGTGTCCACATGAGATGAACTGTACGGATAACTGTCATCACCAGCACATAGAGCAGATAGATGACGAACAAGTTTTCGAACCACAGGGTATGGCCCCCGTAACCCATTGGTTGAAAGGAGACCGTCTGATCTTCTTGCATACATTCTCCATTGATTCAAATGGCAACCGTTGAATCTCTATGACCGCATAATATAGCACTGCAAGCTTCAATAGATGATTCTGAGCGTACCGTCGCCAATTCGGAAGCTGCGCCACCAGTATAGAAGGAGAACTATTTCCAGGGATTGATGACGCGGACTCCGGTGGGTTCAAAATGTCTCACATTGCGCGTGGCAACGGCAAAGCCTCGCGCGGCGGCGCAGGCTGCGATATAGGCATCGGGGGCGACGGCCGGTTTGCCGGTCTGTTCACAGCGCGCCGCGATTTCAGCTAATTTGTCCGAGGCCGCAATATCGAAATCGAGCGTACGCTCCTTGAACAGATCGAGCACACGTTCGATTTGCGCGGCAAGGGCGCTCTTGCGTTTTCCGTCCGGCAGTTTCAGCACGCCGAATCGGAGTTCGGCGCGGCTGATGGCGGTGATGAAGAGAGTTTCATGGGCCTGAGCGTCCAGCCATGCCATGACTTTAGGTTCCGGCATGGATTTGAGCGGCTCGGAGATGAGATTGGTGTCGAGGACAATCACGTCAAATCCGCTCCCTGAATTTCACTCCGCTGCCGAGTGAGTTCCAATTCATCCATGCCCCCGATTTCGCAGGCGATGCGGTGAATCTCGGAGCCGATCTTGAGGCGGCTGGCAGGCCTGACAGCTTCTTCGAGTATGAAGCGGACTTCGGCTTCGGTGGAGTGGCCATGCCGGGCGGCGCGCATCCGCAAGGCCCGGTGGGTTTCTTCGGAGAGTTTGCGAACGGTTAAACCTGGCATGATCTCACCTCTGCAATATTGTATGCAATGATTGCATAAATGCGATGTTGATGTCAATTCTTCCCTTGCATCACCTTTGCCACGGAAACGAATCCAATTTTGCGGGTATGCCCAGGCATTGCGACCGCACTGCTGATTTAGTAGGATGAGAATGGTTTTTGATGCGCGCAACAATTTCCGGGGGCCGAGTGCGCGCCGGCTGGAGGGCCGATGGGCGAAACGAAGCCGATTCGCAGCGACGAGACGCACAAGACGCAGGTGGATACGGAGACCACGGCGCGGGTGATTGCGGAGAAGCGGATTGGCGAGCGGATCAAGCGGCTGCGGCTGAAAAAATCCATGGGCCTGGTGGAGCTGGGCAAGCACACGGGACTTTCGGCGAGCTTTTTGTCTCAGTTGGAGACGGGGCGGGTGGTGCCGACGCTGCGCAATCTGGCGCGGATCGCGATGGTGTTTTCAAAGGATCTGTCGTATTTTTTTGAGAGCGACGCGGCGACAGTTTTCCGGATTCACCGGCGCAAAGATCGAGTGCGGATGCCTCAGACCGGGGTGGAGGATCCGACTTACTTTTTTGAGAGCTTGGGCTATATGGTTCCCGACCGGCAGATGGACCCTTACTTTGCCGAGTTTGTTCCGATGACCAAGGAGATGGAAGCCAAGGCGCATATGCACCCGGGGAGCGAGTTTCTATATGTACTGGAAGGGGAGCTGGAGGTACGCCACGGGGAACAGACGTACATGTTGAAAGCGGGAGACGCGGTGTACTTTGACTCGAACACGCCACACGCCTACATATGCGCAGGCAAGAAGCCTGCCGAGGCGATCATCGTGACCCTGCACCAGAGTCCGGCGGCGGGGCCCGTAGCGCGGCCGCCGGAAAAACCATCACCTCAACCGCGGCTGGCGTAACCCATTCCCGCCAGTACGCCCCGCATATAGGCGAAGCTGCTGATGACTCCGGGCATGGGATCGTCGGCGTGGATTTCATATTCAAGATCGACGAAACCTTTGTAGTTGATGGCAATCAGCTCGGCGAACATCTCGCGCACCGGCATGATGCCGTCTCCCACAGCGACCTGGCTGTCTTTGCGATGGAAATCCGTCAGGTCCTTCATGTGCACGTTGAAAAGGCGCGGCCCTACCTCACGAATGGACTGGACGAGATCGGCGCCGGCGCGCACGGTGTGGCCGACATCGATGCAGCAGCCGATGCGCGGGTCGGTGTCCTTGAGCGACTTGAGCACATCGAGCGGCGAAGGCCAGAGCTTATCTTCCGGCCCGTGGTTGTGGATGGCGATGCGAATGTCGTATTCATTGACGAACTTCTCCAAGCGGGGCAGGGTTTCAGGGGTGGGGTCGCCGGCGACGATGACGGAGATGCCGGCGCGCTTGCAATATTCGAATTTGGCGCGGATATCGGCGTCGTCATTGTTGCGGAAATAAATGGCCCCGGCGGCGTGGAGTTTGATGCCAGCCGCGGCATAGTCAGCGAGCGCTTTGGCCTCTTCCACGGGGTCCATGGGGAGATGATCTTTGACGTCTTTGACGTTGATGTCGGCGACGATGAGTTGCTTGAGGTAGCCGATCATCTGGGCACGGGTGAAGTTGCGGAAGGTGTAGGTTGCCAGGCCGAGATGAATGGGCGACGGCTTTCCGGAGGCCGGCCGGGGTTCAGCGAAAGCGGGAACGGCGGACGGCGCGGCGCAGGCCATGGCAAGGAGAGCGCTGGATTGGACGAAGTTGCGGCGTGAAAAAGCTTGTTTCATGGTCAGGGAACTCCTTGTGTAGTTCAGATTTTTACGAGCCTCAGAGATGCGGCTCCCAGCCCTTTTCATATTCGCGGCCCCAGAATTTCATTGCCGCGGCGTCGTTCAGGATTTTTCCATTGGTTGTGTCGAGCTTGAGCTCCCGGCTTACTTCCCAGGCGACGTTTGAAAGTTGCAGCATGGTGACGGCAACGTTGCCAATGGCGATAGGAGAGTTGAGCTTGTCTCCCTTGCGGATGGCCGCGATGAAGTTAGCAAAGTGCGCATTGGTCATTGAATCTTCACCAGTGAGGTCGGAAGATGCGTTTGCGGAACCTTTTTTGACTTCGCTGATCTTCTTTCCCTTGAGGTCGTAAACCTCATAGCCGCCGGCATCGATGAGCATAGAGCCGGTGGTACCCATGATCGTCGATCCGCGATCACGGCCGTAGTATTGCATCCCGTTGCAGCATTTTCCTTCCCACGAAATCAATTTGTCGCCGTAGTCGAAACTGGTGACCAGGGTGTCATAAAACTGCCAGTCATCCTTGAAGTGATATCTTCCGCCGGAGGATGTAATGCGCTGCGGATAATCCACTCCCATTGCCCAGCGGCAGACATCGATTTCGTGGGTGCCGTTGTTAAGGGTCTCGCCAGTGCCGTAGAGCTTGAACCAATGCCAGTTATACGGGTGAATGTTGTCAGTGTATGGCCTGCGCGGCGCGGGTCCCTGCCAGAGATCCCAATCGAGCTGCGGCGGGACGGGGATAACCTTTCCTATGCCAATCGACTTTCTGGTGTTGGCGTACCAGCCTTTGCCGAAGTAAGGCCTACCGATAAGCCCATCATGAACTTTTTGAACGGCCTCGATGACCAGGGCATTTGATCGCCGTTGATTGCCCATCTGGACGAGCTTGCCGTACTTCATTTGGGCTTCAACCAACAGAGCGCCCTCGGCGGGATTGTGGCTGCATGGTTTTTCAACGTAGACATTCTTGCCTGCCTGCAGGCCGGCAATGGCCATGGGAGCGTGCCATTGTTCGGGCGTGGCGATGGTGATGGCATCCACTTCCTTTAGTTGGAGAATGTGACGGAAGTCCTTTTCGGTGGCAGGGGCATATCCCAACTTGCTCTCTGCGACGCCGGCAAATTTTTTCAAAATGTCGCCGTCGACGTCGCAAATATGCGAGACGCGGGCGGTGTCCTGATTTGCCTTGAGCGCGGCAAGATGAGCGTAGCCTCGCCCATGGAGGCCGATAATTGCAAAGTTAAGGCGATCATTGGAGCCAAGAATCTGGCCATAGCTTTTGGCGGTCGATCCAATCGCCAAACCAGCAGCACCTACCGCGAGCGTGTCAAGGAATTCACGTCGAGTTACCATCCTGTTTCTCCTGTTTGCCCAATATAGGCAGAGTTGTTTATGCGTGAACCAGCATATCTTACGTCTAGAGCGTTGCAGAATCCTTCAGGGCCTGCTTCATGCCCACCCAACTGATGCGAGTTGACTCTTCAGGGCTGCCGCCTCCATGCCAGTGCGTCTCCAGACTGACCGCGTCGCGAAAGCCAGAATTTTTGAGAGCGCGGAATTGCGCGGACCAATCGATGAAACCTTTATCGACCGGCGCCCACTCGATTTTGCCGTCCGCGCCCTTCACGGCATTCTTGCAGTGGCAGTGATGGATGCGATGTTTTGGAATTGCCTCCCACCCGCCGGGAAAAGCGTCGAGTTCGCCGCGCATGACGGCATTGGCGGGGTCCCAGTTGAGCGCGAGATGCGGCGTGCGAATGGCATTCATGGTTCTGGCGGCCTCGCGGCCGGTGGCGGTGTTGCAGGCAAACTCATTTTCCAGCACGAGGAGAATGCCCTGCTTGCCGCAAATTTCGGCAGCTGAACGGAGTTTTTCATCGATGGCCGCCCTGAAGGGGGCAACATCGTCGAGCCGCCAGAAGTCGAAGCAACGGACCTTATTCGTTTGGAACTGTTTGGCTAAGTCGATGGAGCGCTCCAAAATCTCGTCCTGCTCTTTGAAGGTGACCTCAGCCGCTCCGTGCATGTCGGCCTTGGAGCCATAGGGAGATTTAGGCGCGCCGGGCCAGTCGGTCTTGAAGAGCGGACTAGCGATGTCAGTAACTCGCAAATTGTATTTGGCGAGGATATTCTGCGCTTCGCCGATCTGCGTTGCGCTCAGTTCGGTGACGTTTTTATTCCACATGGAACGAAGCTCGATCCAGCTCAGGCCGAAATCATGTGCAACGACATAGCAGTCATGGTCGAAGTCCTGCGAGATCTCATCGTTAATGACGGAAATCCTGAAGGGAGACGTAGAAGCGACGGCCAGGCCGATAAGTGGACGGGCGGAGCAGGCGGCAGCAGTCATTCCTGCTGCTGTAAGAAAGCTGCGTCTTGAAATGCTATTCATAATGCTCCTTTGCTCGCGGGCGGCCTCGAGCAGTTTGAAGAATACCGTCTGATGTGAAGGCCGGTCACCCCAGGCAAGCGGTGACCGGCCGGTTGAAGTGAAGTTGACAGGGACGGCCTAGAACATGATCCTGACTGATCCCTGCAATGTACGTCCACCGCCGATGCCATTTACGCTGCCCTGGCCGCTGCCGAGGGTGCTGGTGATGGTGCCGAAGCCGGAAGCGCCGTTCGGGCCGCTCCCGTTGGGCTGGCCAAACTGCGGCGTGTTGCTCAACTGGAAGGCGTCGAAACGGGTTTCCATCGCCAACGCACGGTAGATATCGAACTTCTTGAAGAGCGAGAAGTTGTCCTGAATGTAACCAGGGCCACGGAACTGGTTTCTACCGGTATTGCCGAGGCCGGGGCTGGTGCAAGGCGTTGCCGTGCATCCGGAGGGTTGCGAGAAGACCGTCGGATCAAACCAGGGCGAAGCGGAACCGATGCCGCCCAGTTTGTGGAAGCTCCCCGTGAGAATTGCCGTTTGCGTGGTACCGGGGGTGTTGAGCGTGCCGCCGCTGGCAGTGACGGTGAAAGGCAGACCGGAGACGGCAGAGACGACTCCGGTGAGCTTCCAGCCGCCTATAACCAGGTCGGCTGCTCTGTTGTTGTTGAGCCACTGTTGACCTTTGCCGAAGGGCAGCGCGTAATTGACGGTCTGCTCAAAGTTGTATTTGCGGTCGAAGTCCGCCACGGCATAGCTTCTGCGCCAGTTGGCGAAGAACATAAGAGTGCCGTCATCGTCACCGCCGGTGGCGTAGGTCATCGCCTTGCCCCAGGTGAAGGCGGAGGTGAAGTACAGCCCGCGAGAGAAGCGCTTGGTAAGTTGGGTTTGCAGCGAGTTGTAATTCGACGAGAAGTCCATGAAGTACTGGTTGGTGGCCGCGGTGCGCCCGAAGGTAGCATACTCAGGATCCGAAGTTGAGCCGCCGCCATAGGTGGTGGGCTGGTTGATATTCTGCGAGACCGACATACGCGTTCCGTGATTGGCTACATAGGCAACCTGGAGCGACATATTGAAGGGCAGAGCCTGCTGAACAGCTGCATTCCAGGACTCCGCGTAGGGATTCCTGAAGTTCAAAGGAATGTAGGTGTAGACCTGCGCGATGAGCTGCTTGGCCTGGATAAGCGGTATGCCTGTAAGCCCCGTCGTTGATGTCGGCAACTGAATGATTCCGTTGGTCGGAATGGTTACCGCAACCGGCGTCGGGAATCCCACCTGGAAGGTAGAAACAGTCACGCCGTCACCCAGAACGGCGGGAGCGAAGCCTGAAGAACTCACCGGCTGGAAGCTGTTGTTGGAACGGATGGGGTAGTTGTAGGCGTAGGTGTTATCCATGAACGGCGTGTAGCTGATGCCAAAGCCGGCACGGAGGACGGTATCTTTGCGTAAACGATAAGAGATACCGGTGCGTGGAGCAAAGTATTTGTAATCCGTTGCCATGCCCAGGTTGGACGGGTTGCTGGTGCCGGGATATCCGGCCATGACCAGGGTGTCGTTGGCTGGGTTGTAGTTGGAGAAACCACCTGGAACTGCCGGCGTGGCGGGAGGATAGGATTCCCAACGAAGACCGATATCTACGGTCATCTTGGGCGAAACCTGCCACTTATCACTGGCGAATATGAAAATCCACCACTGGCGGTAGCGGGGGAAGATGGTGTTGACATCGCGGCCGGTCTGGCTGGGCTGCTGCAACAGGAAGCTGGCAACATTATTGGCGATGGTGTCACCCGCAGAAGCTGCTTCCGAAGTCTGCACGTCGGAGAAGGTGTAAGCGCCGCGGGCGCTGAAGGTCTGATCCTGGAGCAGATTATCGTGGATGCGGCGAACGTCACCACCCCACTTGATGGTGTGGTTGCGAATAATCTTGGTCCAGTTGTTGACGATGTCGATGTTCGACTCACCCCTGATCCATGGCAAGGATGCGGAGTAGCCGATCATGGGCGAGTTGAAAATTCCGCCCATAGTAACCGCTACCTGCCCAGAGGTGAAGGGCTGACCGGAGAGATTCACGCCAGGGACGCCCAGGGTGGTTGCATCGTTGGCGCCGTAGTCAATGGGGGTTGCGCTGCTCTCGTAATGGGCCAGTCCGAGGCGCAACTCGGTAAAGAAGGACGGCGAGAAGACATGATCGGCATTGATGCCGGTCGAGTAAGCCTTGTAAAGGCCGTTGCCTTCAAAACCGCCGTTTGACGTAGGCGCAGGGCCGCCGAGGAAGGCTCCCCAGGCCGCTGCCTGGTAAGGAACAGCCTTCTGATAGCTGTAACGGTAGCTGATATGGTCCTTCTCGCGCGGCGTGTAGTCGATTTTGATGTCATAGAAATCGTTAACTTTGCGGAACGGCACGTTGGCGGTGTAATCGTTCGACACGTTATTCATTGGCTTGAATGTTGTACCGGAGGTTTCACCCGCCAGAATTCCATTCGCCAATGCTGCCGTATTCAAATCCTGCAGAATGGTGAGCGAAACCGGGTACGTCCCGTGCAGCAGGGTGTAGGGGAGCTGATTGTTTGGGAAGGCAATACGAGGATCCGCCGCGGTTCCAGCATGTATGGTGCCGTCTGACCAGGTTGTGGGATCGTAAATCACTCCCTTGGTCCCGTTCATGGCACCGCTCAGATCGATGCAACCGTGAAGATCGGTGCAACCGGACTGGCCCGTTGTAAATGTGGAAAAGCGGGAGTCCGGGATGGTCATGGTGTTGGAGATTGCCTCGTGATCGGTGGTGTGCAGGTAATCACCGAAGAAGAAGAGCTTGTCCTTGATGACGGGTCCGCCGATCGAGCCGCCGAAGTAGTTGTAGGACAGATGGCCCAGAGGACCGGCGAAGTAAGAGCGTGCGTTGACGTAGTTGTTCTGGATGAATTCAAAGGCCGAACCATGGAATTTGTTGGTTCCGGACTTGAGGGTGACGTTGACGACGGCGCCGGTGGCGCGGCCCAGCTCAGCCTCAAAGTTGTTGGTGGAGACGTCGACGGTGGCAATGGCTTCCGCCGGCGGAATCATGATCTGGAGAAGGCCGGTGCGCTCGTCGTCGTCGATACCTTCAATCTGGTAGAGGTTGCTGACGCGCGGCATGCCGTTGGCTTGCGTCTGCAAGGAGCTGACGGCGTTGAAGAACTGCGAGTGCTGGAAGGTTGCCGGAGAGGTGCCGGGGACCACGTTGAGCAGCGATTGATAATTCCGGTTGGTGCCCAGCGGCATATTGACCACGGCCTCCGCCTCGAGCTTGGTGCTGATGTCGGCGCGGTCCGTCTGGAGTTGCGGGGGCTCGGTGGTTACCGTAACGCTTTCCGTGACGTTGCCTAGTGTGAGAGCAAGATCAACACGGACGGTGGTGTTGCTGAGCAGGGTGATGTTCTGCTGGGTAATCTTCTTGAAACCCTTGGCTTCGACGGTTACCGAGTAGACGCCGGGTTGCAGGTCAGGAAAGGTGTAGTTGCCGCTTTCATTGGTAGCCGACGGGTGAATTATGCCGGTGCCCACGTCTGTTGCGGTAACTTTGGCATTGGGTACGGCTGCGCCGGAGGAGTCAGTCACTGTTCCCAGCAGCGTGCCATTCACAGCCTGACCAAGCAGGACTTGTGAGAAAGCAAGCATAAAGACAACGAATACTGACCCTAAGATGGGTCTCAATATTCCACGTAGCGTCATTTGGAGCCTCCTAAATTACGCTGAATTTCAGGTATTAAATAATTTCCCATTTAATACCGTCAAGAATGTTTAACAAAATTGCGCTGCCTGTCAAGCAGAAAGCGCCCTCGTCACGGTCAGTCTTCCCACAGGAAGATTGCAAATTCCTATACGCGTGCGTGGAGTTTCATCCCGCCTATTCCTGAAATGGCACAAAAGGCGTAATCCAGCATGCAGCAAGGTGGTCAGGTATTCTTCTTTGGCTCGTGCTCAAGGCTTGCATCCCTACTGTCTGTCACAGGCACAATGAGCAGACCGCCTGAAATGGAAGAATCCAGAACCACACGCAATTTTTCTCCTGGACATGGGTTCACGCAAGGCTGCTACAGTATGTTACATGTCATTGAATGACTGATAGAATTTTCATCCTATTGAATATAAACAACTTGGATATATTTCTTATGTTAAGCAGTTGCAGCCACCTCTGCCCTACGGAGGTTTAAAATCGCCCGTGACATGCCTCGCCATCGGGGTGTATGCTACCCCCCGATGAAGTGATTGAGGGCTAAAGATGACTGGAAGTTCGCATCCCCCGGGACAATGGGTTCCTGCCTCCGAGGCAGAGCGCACGTTGGTCTTGAACGAGCTGGAATCAATGCTCTCCAGTTATCACTTTCAGAGCAGCAAGCGCTACCCGGCGATGCTGAAGTACATAGTTGACGCCGCCCTTGACGGCCGTTGCGGCGACTTGAAAGAACGCACCCTTGGAGTGGAGGTATTTGGGCGCGATCCCGATTACGACACCAGCGCCGATCCGGTGGTCCGACTGAGCGCCGGTGAGGTACGCAAGCGGATTGCGCAGTACTATCACGAGAATGGCAGCGGCTCGCGTGTGCAGATCGAACTGCCGCTCGGCTCTTACGTGCCGGAGTTCCTGCTGCGGGGGCCTGAAACGGCCGAAGCGCGGCCAGAAGCTGTGAATGAGCAGCTCCCCTCCACAGGGAACCAGGCACGCGCAGGCCGGAATCGTTTGGTTATTGGAATCCTGAGTGCGACGGCGCTGCTTGCCGTGGCGGCTGCGTTTGGAACCTATGCTTACAATAAGGCCTCCGCCTCCCAAGCCACCGTCATCGACAAGTTTTGGGGACCGCTCTTGCATTCGCCTGATTCCGTTCTCGTCGTCGTAGGCACCAGCGATTTTGTACCGCCGAACATTAAGCCCATCGATGCCGACAAGACAGATCACTTGAGAGGACCGTACCATCACGTCTCGATGTCCAGCGCGCTCGCGCTCGCCCGCGTGGCCGGTTTTCTGCAGGCGAACGGCAAAGCCTATGTGATCAAGGATGACCGAGAGGTAAGTCTGACGGACTTTCGTTCGCGTCCGGTCATTCTGATCGGCGCCCTGAGTAATTCCTGGACGCTGCGCCTTACCGATCCTCTGCGCTTCCGTTTTGATTTCGGCTCATTGGCAAGAATACAGGACAGAAAGAATCCAAATAGCAATGAGTGGGGCGATCCTAATAATGCCCTCAGCGATCCTCATTATTATGAACACCCCAGCTCCAGCAACTGTGATTACGCATTGATTGCGCGTTACCACGACACGACCACCAACGGTCCCGTCATGGTGATTGCAGGTATTGGCGCATATGGCACGGAGTCTGCAAGCGAGTTTGCAGTCTCACCGCAGTATATAAATCAACTTCTCAGCAAGGCGCCAGCCGATTGGGAAAATAAGAACCTGGAAATCGTGATCAGAACCGATAAAATTAACGGCGAGGCCGGTCCACCCTACCTTATGTCTTCTACGTATTGGTAAAAGCATGTAGTAACACAAGCCATATCAGCAATACTGACAATCTATTTGTTAATTGTCACTTCGAATCAATTGCCTTTCTGTTGTATTACTGTAAACGACATCTCGCATACGATTATGCGGACGGAATCTCATCGGGCAAGCTCGGCGGGCAAACATGTGTCGTGCCTGCAGCCTACCGGCGTCTAAAGCTCAAGCCTGAACGGCGGAGAAGTATTGGGCTACTTCTTCCCAGTTATTGACGCGCACAAAACCGGTGGCAGCCAGGTTGTGGGGAGCGGAGTAGAGCAAGCCCTGGCCTTCAAAGCGAAGAATGTTTTTGGGTTGGTCGTCGATGAGATAGTCGGCGCGGAGGATGGACTTGTCTCCGCAGAAGACGTAATGCGAAGGCGGAATGAAGGGAAAGTGGCGCTGCAGCCATCGATACTTGGAGCCGAGGGAGTTGGGGACGGCCATGGCCTGAGTGGCGATGAAGATTTCAAAGCGGCTGGAAAGCTGGCGGAGCACGTCTTGAGAGCCGGGCATGAGGTCCAGATCTTCGAAGAAGTCCTCGGCGTCGAGGAAAGAGCGCAACTGCTGTTGACGGTCGAGAGGAGCGATCTCCCACAGGCCCTTACCAGCCAGGTCCTGGGGCGTGACGTCTTCATCGAAGGTCTGGTTGTAGCGGCGGAGGTATTCGGCGAGGGTATCCGCCATAACCTCATCCATGTCGACACAGATGCGCAGCACGCATTGCTCCTTGACTGGAAAGCTGGGACAGAAAAGCCGGGGCTGATTACGCCTAAGAAAAGGGTAGCAGGAATGGAGCGCGAGGCTCTGAAAATCCGCCAGCCATGAGGCACAGGATTTCTGGCTCACATGCTGCTCAGAAACCGATCAGCGAAAGAGGTGAGGCACAAAGCAACTGGTGTTGTTGGTGACCAGCCCCTTGGACTCGCGGATGCCCATGCCGGCTGGTTCGCCATCTATCAGCCATGAGCCGAAGACGGCCAGCTTTCCTCCGCCAGAGGCCATGGATGCGAGGGCCTGATAGACGCAAGCCTGCGCGCTGTCGCCGGTCAGGACGCCTTCGGCAAGAAGGCCATCGCGGACCACGGCGATACCGGAGCCCTCGCGGCCGAGCAGCGGCTTGCGCACATAACTTGTAAGCTCGCGTGGTGAGTCCAGGTAAGCCGGCAAAAGTAATTCATGGCCTGGATTCAACTCCCACAAAATAGCCAGCAGTGCTTTATTGGACCAGAGCATCTTCCATATAGGTTCGATCCACAGCATCGAGCCCCATTGGCGAGGATCCTTGTGCGGGCCGTATGTCTGCAAAGGCGAGGCAGGCGGCAGAGTGGAGA
Source organism: Occallatibacter sp. (assembly GCA_050013195.1). Classification (GTDB taxonomy): domain Bacteria; phylum Acidobacteriota; class Terriglobia; order Terriglobales; family Acidobacteriaceae; genus Telmatobacter. The sequence goes on along the minus strand of JBEKFS010000032.1, from coordinate 15,202 downwards.
GCGCCTGCGGACCGAACGGTTCGTTGAGAAGCCACTCCCAGGGATAAAGCTTGAAGAGCGTATCAATAGGGCGGTTATCAAGATCGACAAAGCAAAGGCGTTTGGAATCCCAGCCGATATCATGCACTGCGATATGCCGCGTTTTAATGCCGCCTTGTTGAGCCGTGTCTTCGAGATAGGCGACAGTCATCCGGTCTTCATCCGTGCCAACATCGGCAAAATAGGCTGGAAAGTTGACGTAATCCTTGAGATCCTTCCACTTTGCCACCAGCTTTTCATGCAGTGAGTTGAACTGATCAGCTTCTGGAAAGCAGTCCTGCAGCCAGTACCACTGCGCAACAGCGGCCTCGACCAAGCCGGTGGGGGTATCGGCGTTGTACTCCAGCAGCTTGATTGACGTGCCGTCGTAGGCCAGATCGAGCCGTCCATAGAGTGCCGGCGGCTCATTGTTCCATGCAGCGCGGATGGCCGGAGCAGCAGCGGATGGAATGCCCATCTGCGCCAACCGGTCCTGATTGAGGATTACGTCTCCGGCCGCCAAAGCGAGGCGCTGAATCTCGGCCGTGGCCGCTTCCAGGCGGTCAATCTCCGCCGAGGAAAACTCCCAGTAGGCCGACTCATCCCAGTAGGGAGAGCCGTCGGCAAGAGTGTGGTATGTCAGGCCAACGCGCGCAACACGATCTTGCCAATCGCTCCGCGGAGTCGCGGTTAAGCGGCGCATTTACTCACCTCCGCCGCTGCCGCCAGAACCGCCGATAGCGCCAAAGCCGCCGCGCGAGACGCTGCCGCCGACTACGGCGTCGCCGACATGGCCGCCGCTCGCGCCACCGTAAACGTAATGTGCGCCGGAGTAGCCGGTGGAGCAATTTGAGTCGGAGACAATGCGATTCTGCGCATCGACGCAATTGCGATGCTCCTCGCAACCAATCGAGGAGAGGGCTATCGCGGCAAGAAGGGTGAGAGGAACTTCCCGTGATTTACGCATAATGATGGCTCAATTCGCCAAAGGATAACAGAAACAGGAAGAAAATCAAACAGCTATGTTCCGCGCAAGAGTTACGCGCGAAAAGCTACTCCTCCACGGCGGGCTTGGAAGTCTTGCGCTTGGGCTTGGCGCTTTGTTGCGGGAGATCGGGGACGGGGGCCATGGAGGGGTCCCAGTAGAGCAGGCGGGCACAACTGTCGCAGGTGAGCAGTTCGCCCTCGCGGAGTTGATTCCAGGTCTGGGGGCGGACGCCCATGCGGCATCCGGTGCACTGCAGATTTTCAACGCGGGCGATGCCGGTTCCGCGGGCGGCGCAGAGGCGGTCGAAGCGGGTGAGCCACTCCGGCTCGATGAGGGGACGGAGGGCCTCGCGCTGGGCGGCGAGGGCGGCCTGCTGGCTTTCCAACTCAGCCTTGCGCAGGCGTACACGTTCGCGGGTCTTGTCGAGGGCGGCGGCAAGCGACTCAACCTGGGCGCGGGCAGCGGCGAGCGCAGCTTCCTGGGCTTCGGTGCGCTCAAGGCTGGCGTAGGCCTCGTTTTCCAGGCGCTCGGCCTCGGCTTCGGCAAAGTGGAGTTCGTGCTCGTTGGCCTTGGCCTGGTCGGCGGTGGTGAGGGTGTTCTGCTGTGCACTGTAGCGGACGACCTTCTGACGGTGAGAAGTGATCTCGTGCTCCAGGCGGGTGCGGAGGGAGTCCTCGCGGCTGAGGGCGGAGGAGGCCTCGGCGGCCATGCGCTGGGCGGAGGCAAGGGCGGCCTCAGCCTGGGCGATTTCAGCCGGCAGGGCGCGAGCGGCCTGCGCAAGGCCGGCACGCTCCAGCTCCACCGCTTGCAGCTTTACGAGATTTTCAATGTGCGCCTGCATCCTTTGTTATGAAGTCTACGGCATTGGCCGTGGATTCATAAAATGGATGCAAGCGCAAAACACAAGCTAAGCCCAGGTGCGAATGCCGATTACTCCCCAATACGCCAGGTAAAGAGCGGCAATCATCAGCGCCGAGGTTACGGAAATCGAGAACCATCGGACGCACTTACGTATCTCCTGTTTCCGCGCCAGCCATAAAGCGACTGCACTGGCCAAAGAAGCTGCGGCAAAGATCAGCGTAGTGAGAAAAACACCGAAGGACCAGATGGTCAGGTTCCCCAGGCGCGCGATTGCATCACTGCCCGAGAGAATGACGAGACCAACAAACACCAGCAAACTCAGTACGGCAATCAGCGGCCACAGCCGCATGGCGCGCTCGGCCGGGCGGCGGCGCTTCTTGAAAAAGCCGCCGATGATCCAGAAGGGCATATAGAGCAGGATCGACAGGAACGCCAACACGAACCAGGCAATTAAAGCGATTTCGGCGATGGCAAACCACGTGGGGATGTGCTTGAGCGTATACATTCCGCCTGCAATTTGAGCGAATCTCCCTTCGGCATTGGGAGCAATTAGCGAGAGTGTAGCAATTGGATCGGCAGGATCCTTCCTGGGGACGGAGCGGAACTGTGTTCCCGTCACGGGCACGAAGACATGATTCATCTCGCCCAGGCCGGAGAGCATCAACTTACCGCTCTCGAAGCGGACCCGACTTATCCCGAGCAGGCGCTCGAGAAAATAGCTGAATTCGTTGCGCGGCGAATCAGGCTCGTACCAGCCGGCATATTCCCCCACCTTGGGGGGCAGTTGGGCCGCTGCGGGCGCCGCTGGTTTTTGTAGCGAGCGAGTGATGTAGGCGCGAATGGCTTTGCCGATCTTGCCGAAAGCAGAGCCACTGCCAGCATTGATGCTGTAAAAGTAGCCCACGCCGTACTCCGGCATATAGGCCATCTCCGTCAGTCCGCCGTTCACGCCGCCATTGTGCCCGTGGTACACGAAGCCATCGTGAATGTCGGTGTAATTGCTCAATCCGTAACCGGCTTTGAGGCCCTGCTGCGCGGCCCATGAACGAGTCGGGGTCTCCATGCGGTCGATGGATGCTGTGGGCATCACCTGCACGCCGCCCACCGTGCCGCGATTCAGATAGAACTGAAGATACGCGGACATGTCTTTGGCCGAAGCGTTGATGGCGCCGGCGGGACGAAGAAGGATGTTCCAATAGGGATAGGGCGTCTTGCCGTCGGAGTGATAGAGAGTCGTCAACTGTGGCGAGGGCTGTTCGAAATAGGTGGCCGTCTTCATGCCGATGGGCAGAAAGAAGTTCTGTGTCACGTAATCTTCAAAGCGCTGGCCGGTGATCTTCTCGACAATATAGGCGGCAACCGGAGGACCGGAGTTGCAGTAGGCCATGCGTGTTCCCGGCCGCCAGCGGGAGATGCGCGAATGGTGGTCATAATCGAGGCCTTCGCGCAGAGTCATGCCCTTGGCGTCCTTGGCGTACTCTCGCAGGTGCATATCGTCCCAGCCGGTAGTGTGTTCCAGAAGGTCAACCACGCGCACCGGGTCGGTGGCTTCCCAGCGATTCTCAAACCAGATCTCGGGGACGAGTTTATGCACCGAATCCTGGAGCGACAGCTTGCCTTCATTCACCAGCTTGAGGATGGAGAGCGTGGCGAAGGCTTTGGAAGTGGAGCCGATGCGGAAGAGCGTCTCGTCCGTGGTGGCGTGATTCGCAGCTACATTGGATTTGCCCAGCCCCGCGATCCATTCGGGACCATCGCGATGCACAATGGCCACAGAAACTCCGGGCGTATGCGAGTCGGCGAGGATTTTCTCGATCTGTTGGCGCAGCTCCGCGATGGATTGCGCGGGCTTGGGCGTGTCGTCTTTCTTAGCCTGCGCAAAACAGGCTGATACAAGCAAGGAACATGCGAGCAATGAAACGCTGAATCTCATCCCTGGACTCCTTTCGATCTTCGCGCCGGTCTCGGTGGTAAAGAGGCCGATCAGGTATTTTGCAATGCCTCCACCGAAAACGGATAAAGCAGCAACCTTAGATGCTATTGAAGATAGGCGCGCTACATTCAAGCAGTTCCTGCCCGACCTAAAAATATCACAGCCCCGAGGCGGCGGGATCAAGAGAAGAAAAATCGGTAGTGGGATAGCTTGAATCAATTTTCCATCAAGGGCAAAAGCCCAGTTGATTTTGCTTGGCTTAAGTACGAATTGAAGTCCGAATCCTGCAAACTTGCCCATTACCGAAAAATCAAAGTCGAGTTTCAAGCGCGGCATTCTGCGACAATGGAAGCCAAACGGGAGGCGGGTTTGACCGAGGATCGACAATCGTTCTGGCGCAGACACAGGTGGATGAAGTGGGTTGCTGTCGGGTTGCTGGCGGCGCTGACGACTGCGGCTGTGGTGACGCACGTGATGCTGCAGAGGGTGGAGCCGTATCTGAGAGTGCGCGTTGTGGAGGGGTTGGAAGATCGCTTTCACGCTCGGGTGGAGCTGGACACCTTTCACGTCTCGCTGGTGAATGGGCTGTGGGCTGAGGGTAAGGGGCTACGCATCTGGCCGCCGGCGCGCGTGGCGGGCGTGACGGTTCCGCAAGGGCAGGGCGAGCCGTTGATTCGCCTGGATGAGTTTCGCTTTCATGCGCCGCTGGAATTGAAGCCGGGCAAGCCGATTCACGTTTCACTGGTGGAGCTGAAGGGATTGAGTGTGCATCTGCCGCCGCGATCGCACTTTGAGCATGGAGTTGTTGCCGCTGCCAAACCCAGAGGCGCAATGGCGGCACTGGTGAGTTTCGAAGTAGAGAGGATGGATTGCACTGCCGCTGAACTGGTGATGGAAACCGACAAGCCGGGGAAGCTGCCGCTGGAGTTCCAAATTGCGCGACTGAAACTGACCGATATTGCCGCCGGTGGAGCGATAGGCTTCGATGCGGAACTGACCAACCCAAAGCCCGAGGGGACGATTAATACAACGGGTAGCTTTGGACCGTGGCATGGAGCAGACCTTGGCGAGAGCCCGCTTAAAGGAGATTACCGCTTTGAGAAGGCGGACCTGTCCGGGTTCAAGGGGATTGCGGGGATTCTCTCATCGACCGGTCACTACGAGGGCACACTGCGCGAGCTGGTGGTGGACGGGGAGACGGAGACGCCGGATTTCAGGCTGACGCATTTTGGGGCTGCGCTGCCGCTGACGACGCATTTCCACGCGCAGGTGGACGGGACCAACGGGGACACGTGGCTGGAGCCGGTGGATGCGACTCTGGGCCATTCGCACTTTACCGCGCAAGGGGCGATTGTGCGCGAACCGGGGGCGGTGGTGGAGGGTGCTCAGCAGTATGGCGGGCACGACATTGCGCTCACGGTCAACGTGGACAAGGCGCGGATCGAGGATTTTCTACGCCTGGCCAGCCGCACGGGAGATGTGCTGCTGACAGGCAATGTGACGATGAAGGCTACGCTGCATATTCCGCCGGGGACGGCTGCGGTGCATGAGCGACTGAAACTGAACGGCAGCTTTGCGCTGGACCGGGCGCAGTTTACGAGCGCGAAAATTCAGGGGCGAATTGCGGAGTTGAGCCTGCGTGGAGAGGGGCGGCCCGAGGAGCTTAAGAGCACCGATCCGGCGAGTATTGTGTCGCAGATGCAAGGCGGATTCCGGATGGCGGGAGGAGTAATCACGCTGCCGTCGCTGGAGTACACCGTGCCAGGGGCAAAGATTCAGCTTGCGGGCACATATGGGCTGGCGGACGGCGCACTGAAATTTGAGGGCACGGCGAAGATGGAGGCCTCGGTGTCGAAGATGGTGGGCGGCTGGAAGGGAATGCTGCTGGCGCCGGCCGACAGCTACTTCAAGCGCGACGGAGCGGGGGCCGAGGTTCCCATCCATATTGAGGGAACGCGCGAGGCGCCGAAGATCGGCATCGATTTCGAGCGGCTAAAGCCGGGAGAGAAGCGGTAGCAAAGGGATTCGCGGACACCCACCTTAAATCTCCCCAGCGACGAAGACCTATCGCTGGGGATCCCGATGCCGCAATAACAAGAACGCAGCGAGGGTGGGCACTCAGCTGTGATGGAACGCGAGCAAAAGAGAAAACAGGGCTACGATTACAAAGCCAGACCAAACGCCGCGCGCCTGCGTAACAGCAGGCCCGCTATAGCGAAGAGTCCAGTGCCCAGTAAAAGGAAGCTTCCCGGCTCCGGGGTTACGTTTTCCGGCCCAGGAATATCGTAAGAGGTTATGGTGAAGTTTCCTGTAGCACCTTCAAATGAATAATCGCCGTTTCCCTGGCTATCGTACCATCCGTAGTAAACGGGACCGCCGCCGCCAACGGAATAGGAAAAGAAGAGGTTGAGATAATCGCCACTGACGCCGAATTGGAAGAGCAGGCCGTTCTGGTCAAGATACGCGCCACTAACTTGAAACAGATCAAGCAGATCATCGTATACGATGCAGCCGACTCCAGAAGGACAACCCACCCCGCCCGAGGAGGAACCGCCAGGACCGCTGGGGTTCGCGATCAGGGTGATGGAGCCGGTGTCGTCGGGGTCAGTGAACGTGCCAGAGCCGCTGGTTATCAGCCATGGGTTGCCAGCGCCCTCGTAGGTTCCGGTGAGCGTGCCTAAGCCAGAGACGGCGCCGTCATTGAAGGTGAAGGCGAAGGAATCGGCTCTTGCGACCGATGTGGCCGCGAGGGCAAATGCCAACGTGAGTAAAGCTAACGACTGTTTCTTCATCTTTCCTCCCAAGGCCGCCCGTCGCGGCAGCCTCCTTGTTCGTAGTGCATTTGTACGTCCGTTCTCGTGAATTCATCTATGCCCAGGAAAGCTGCAAAGGCCCAGCAAGGCATGAATTGTCCATGGCGCCATTGCTTAGGAGCGCGAGGGGAAGATCCCCACCAAAGCGATAATGAAATTCACCGTCAGGTAAGGCTGGATATTGGTGTGCGGCAGATTGCCGCCGGATGCGGCAATCGCAGTGGGAGCCAGTGATCCCGTCGCCGCTGCCGCGGTGTAGTTATGGGCGAGAACAGGAGGCCGGGCGCCGTTGTTGCCTTCGGCCAGAATTCCGTTGGTGGGATCGGGGTTGCTGCCAGGCTGGTTGTTCACGTTGACCAGATGGTTATGTGTCGGCATCTGGTTGACCAGCAGCGTCACGTTCTCCGCACCGCCTTTTTGGCCAATCACATACGGGCTAAGACCAGATCCATTGCCTTGATGGATCGGCACCCGTCCCTGCAGGTCGGGCAAATTGAAGGTAGTGGTGCCGTTGCCGCCATAGGTGGTGCCCAGCAGCGAGAACAGTGCAGTGTATTGCGAGATGGGCAAGGTTTGTCCGTTGCACAAGGCCCAGCCGGTGGGTGCAAAATTGAATCCAACCATCCTGATTTCGCCTAAAAATGGATCCATGCTACTTCTCCTTTCGTGATGCAACGATAGTCATGTCGCTGCGAAATACTCCTTGGCGACAACATGCTTCCGTTGAATGCTAGAGGCTCTTGTGAGCCTGGTTTTCTTTCGTTGCCATGTCTCAACCCCTTTGAGTCTGGCGCTCTTTGTGTTGCGGAGCGCACTGCGCCTCGCCGCCATTCTGATTCAATCGCAAGCCACTGAAGATGCGAAGTAAGCAAATGGCGTATTGTCGGCATCACCGGCATTTGTATCAACGAAATAGAACGCGAACAGATCGCCCGCGGCTGCGGGTACGGTGTGCGTTGTATCAGTGCAGGTTGTAGTGCTTGAGCTGTTGACGGTGAGGGTGCAGGAGAGCGCAGTGATCGTGCCATTATGCATGATCGAAAACACCAGCGTGTCGTTTCCGCCGTAGCCGCCAATATTCCGGGAGACCCGGATGCTCAAATTCTTCAAAGTGCAGGCGCTGGGAAGGGTCGACTGTGTAATGAGGTTCAGGTCGGATGTGGGGGAAGCGGAAGCGCCATATGCGGCCAGGCCGCTGACAGGGCTCCATGCGGAGGCTGTATAGGTGGGAATAATCCCATAGGTCGAGTAGTAGGGCGAGCCAGCCGGGCCAGCTGGTCCGGCCGGACCTTCAGCGCCGGCACTCCCCATAAGTCCTTGCGGACCGGTTGCGCCAGTCGCGCCGGTAGGTCCTTGCGGTCCGGTCGCTCCTTGTGGTCCGGTTGCGCCGGTTGCGCCGGTTGCGCCGGTTAGGCCAGTGGGTCCAGCGGGTCCGGCAGGGCCGGTTGCGCCGGTCAAGCCGGTGGGTCCAGCGGGTCCGGCAGGGCCAGTTGCGCCGGTCGCTCCGGCCGGGCCTATAGGTCCAGCAGGGCCTTGTGCGCCTGTAGCTCCCGGCGGGCCTTGCGCTCCTGTTGCGCCGGTTGGGCCGGTTGGGCCGGTTGGTCCAACCGCGCCTGTCACCGCCCAACTCGTGCCGATTTCACCCGCAATACAAAGGGAGGTTGAAGCGACGATACGAACCGCGCCGGTGGAGCTGTTGACGCAGGCCGAGATATTCGATGATACCGGGCCCGCCATGGCCGCAGTGCAGGCAAGAAGTGAAACGGCGAGAACTCCGAAGGACTTGAGTGATGACATTGAACCTCCCGGATTAGGTTGCCGTTCGTGGAATAGGGAACGATGTACTTGAACCTGTGAATACTGCCGGGGCGAACTGCTCTCCAGCCCGGCGCCTAGAAGTGCATGTTTGAAGCCCTGCTCTAACCGTGAAGAAATTGGCTCTAACGCTTGTTCCGGCCGGTCGCTGTTTAGCTCCCTTTGGTTTCTCCATGCTTTGACCAAATTCTCCAGCATTACTTACTCTTGCGTTCTCGCTTTTTCTCCGCGCTGCTTGTGCCTTGTCGTAGGCCCCGGCTGGTTAGAGTAAAGGACAGAGTCAATGCCGCTCGTCAGAGTTCATCGGTGACCGCGATCCAGATCCCATCGCTGCCGAGCGAGTTCGTGCAGATAAAGGCATACGACCATCCCGCGCCGTTGCCGCCTCCGGCCCAAGTGATAGTAAAAGGGGTCGCGAAGAGTATGTCGTAGAATTCATCCGAACCCTGGCGAATGAAAGTCGGAACGTTATTCCCGTTGCCGTTGTAGACCAAAAACACGAGCTTTTTGCCGTCGTACTTGGTTCCACTGTTGTTGCAATGCGGCATGGTGATCGACAGGGAGGCATTGTTGATCACATAGTAGGTATTCGTGTCAGAATCCGGGATGGTTGTGTTGCCGTTAATCATCGTGGTTTGAGTGGGGAAAACATTTGTCAACGGTCCAGCCGGGCCTTGCGGGCCGGTTGGGCCGGTCGGACCTTCAGCGCCTGGATTCCCCATAAGTCCTTGCGGGCCGGTAGCGCCCGTTGCGCCAGTCGCGCCCTGCGGGCCTTGTAGTCCCTGCGGTCCGGTCGCGCCCGTTGCGCCAGTCGCGCCCTGCGGGCCAGTTAAGCCGATTGGGCCTTGCGCGCCAGGTGTTCCCGCTGCGCCTGGCGCGCCGGTTGCGCCGGTCAAGCCGGTGGGTCCAGTGGGTCCGGCGGGGCCTTGCGGACCTTGTGGGCCGGTCAAGCCAGTTGCTCCTGTTGCGCCGGCCGCTCCGGCCGGGCCTGTAGGTCCCGCTGGGCCTTGTGCGCCTGTAGCTCCGGTAGCTCCCGGCGGGCCTTGCGCTCCTATTGCTCCTGTTGGTCCAACCGCGCCCGTCACTGCCCAACTCGTGCCGATTTCACCCGCAACACAAAGGGAGGTTGAAGCGACGATACGAACCGCGCCGGTGGAGCTGTTGACGCAGGCCGAGATATTCGATGATACCGGGCCCGCCATGGCCGCAGTGCCGGCAAGAAGTGAAACGGCGAGAACTCCGAAGGACTTGAGTGAGGGCATTAAAACCTCCAGGGACGGTGGCAAAACATTCAGACAGGGAGGGCTGGCGTGCCGGAAACGGGGATATTGCCAGGGGGCAATCATGGGCCCATCCCGGCATCTAGTAGCCGCGGACCGGGGCACCCGCCGCATGAAAAGTATGAACTGACCCCGGAAAAACTCCTCATCAGCTGTGACCTGCGTCACAGACAAATGGCCGACAAATAATTAATACCCCAACTCTCTAAATCAGCGCAAGTATTTTTTCGTAAATTTTCTGCTTCGACCCCAAGCCGTCAGATTCCGCCCCAGGCGATCGGTTTCGCATGACTGGCCAGCGCCTTTTCTCCAGGGCCCCGCCGGAAAGCGCAATTTGGCCGGCCTGGCGATCTTATATAATCGTGCGTTGTTTCAAAATGAAGTCGCGGAGGAAGCGAATGGACTCGACTTATCTGATTTTACTGGGAGCTGCAGCTCTCATCGCCCTCATTTTCGTTCTCTCAACCATTTTTGGCAGTTTCTTTACCGTGAACACGGCCGAAGTTGTCGTTGTCACGCGTTTTGGCAAGTTTCTCCGGATTGCCGATCCGGGATTGAACTGGAAATTTCCTTTCATCGATACCGTCACGGGCACCGTGAGCCTGCGCGTCAATCAGATTTCACTGACCATGGAGACCAAGACCAAGGACAATGTCTTCGTCACTATTCCGATCTCCGTGCAGAATCGCGTGCGCCCGGAGAAGGTATACGACGCCTTTTATAAGTTGTCCGATCCAACGGCGCAGATCAAGAGCTATGTGGAGCAGGTGATTCTGGGCCACGTACCGGGGATGACGCTGGATGAGGTCTTCGCCTCGCAATCGTCAATTGCCGCGGCTGTCAAGCAGGAACTCGATGCGGACATGGCTACATTTGGCTTCGAGATTGTCAACGTGCTGGTGACCGATATTGTTCCCGATGCCAAGGTGAAGTCGGCCATGAACGACATCAACGCAGCGCAGCGCGAACAGGTGGCGGCCAACGCGCGAGGCGAGGCGGAGAAGATTCTGGTGGTGAAGAAGGCCGAGGCCGAGGCGGAGAGCAAGGCGCTTCAAGGCCAGGGTATCGCCAATCAGAGGAAAGCGATCATCGAGGGACTGCAGAACTCCATCGAACAGTTCCAGAAGGTGGTGGACGGCACGTCGTCGAAAGAGGTCATGCAACTGGTGCTGGTGACGCAGTACTTCGACACGCTGAAGTCGATTGGCGAGAGCGATAAGACGAACACGCTCTTTCTGTCGCACACGCCCAACGCCGTGAAGGATGTCTCGGAGCAGATTATGGAGTCCATGCTGGTGGCGGAGCGGGCGAAGGTGTGACGCGAGAATTCAGGCTCCCGCCTTTTCGCCGGTTTTTTCTCGAAAGGCCGGCGAAAAGGATGGGAATTCTGCGCCTAGCCCAATCTCATTCGGTACGGATAATAGTGACTGGATCAGCTGACTTACCATTGAGCAGAGCGCATCGACACCGCCATTGACCGCGGAGCCCAGGGGAGAACTGACCAGAGCGGAAAGTCCTATTTTAGGATGCCGTTTTGTGGGAAGCAGCTTTGAGCAGTTCCTTTTCCGCTCGCAACCAGTCCTGCTCCGCGTATCCATCCTTGTATCCGCGCTCCGCCCAATAACGTTTCGCAAGCAGTTCAATCTCCTCGCGAGACGGTTTTGATCCTTTAGTGACTTTCTCTTTCTTTGTTGCAGGCGTGCGGATTTTCGCGGTTGCCTTCGTCTTCTTCGTTGTATCTGCCATTCGAATTCCCTCCGTTGGAATCGCTGCCAACATACGGGGCATCCCCTTTAGGATACAAGAACCCCTCATTGAAAGCGAATCAATTCGCCTCAGCGCATCTTATTGCTCAACATGCGGCGCGGTTAAGCATCCTCCAGCCCCTGATAGCGGACTTATGGTCCGGTACCAGAGGGACACACGTGTGTTCTCCAGCGACAGAGATGATCGGGCTGTGCAGTTGTGCCATGAGTTTACACTTTCGATCTCCTTGCCCGCACGCGGCTCCGCGTGTTTGACTGGAGGTCGAAGAGGGACTGACACAATGGCTTACATTCTTGCACTGGACCAGGGGACGACCAGTTCCCGCGCGATTTTATTTGACCAGGCGGGCACGATTGCCGCCGTGGCGCAACATGAGTTCGAGCAGTTCTTTCCGCAGGCCGGCTGGGTGGAACATGACGCGATGGAGATTTTGACCAGCCAGATGAGTTGCGCGGTAGAGGCGCTGGGCAAAGTGGGCGCGCGGCCGCGCGATGTGGCGGCCATCGGCATCACCAACCAGCGCGAGACGGTGATTGTGTGGGAGCGGGCGACGGGCAAGCCGATTCACAAAGCCATTGTCTGGCAGGACCGGCGCACGGCGGCGCGCTGCTCGGAGCTGAAGGAGAGCGGCGCGGAGGAAACGGTATCGAATAAGACTGGCCTGGTGCTGGACCCGTATTTTTCAGCGACCAAGGTGGGTTGGATTCTGGACAATGTGCCGGGAGCGCGGGCGCGTGCAGAGAAGGGCGAGCTTGCCTTTGGGACGGTGGACAGTTGGCTGATCTGGCACCTGACCAGCGGGCAGAGGCATGTGACGGACGTGACGAATGCATCCAGGACGCTGCTCTTCAATATTGTGAAGGGCGAATGGGACGAGGAACTGCTGAAGATCTTCAACATTCCCAAAAGCATGTTGCCGGAAGTTGTTTGGTCGAGCGAGAAGGTAGGCGAGGTGACCACGACTCTCGGCCTTGGTGGCGTGGCCATTGCGGGCATTGCCGGTGATCAGCAGGCGGCGCTCTTTGGGCAATTGTGCTGGAAGGCGGGCGAGGCCAAGAACACCTACGGGACAGGCTGCTTCCTGCTGCAGAATATCGGGACGGGACACGACGGCAACGGGACGGGTTTCGTGCGCTCCAAACACCGTCTGATTACTACTCTGGCGGCGAGCGCAGAGAAACACCTCGAATATGCGCTGGAAGGGAGCATCTTCATTGGTGGCGCTGTGGTGCAGTGGCTGCGCGACAATTTGAAACTCATCGGCTCCTCTGCCGAAGTGGAGGACCTTGCCGCAAGCGTGCCGGACTCGGGCGGAGTGGTCCTGGTACCGGCGTTTGTGGGGCTGGGCGCGCCGCATTGGGACCCGCACGCTTCTGGAATGTTGATAGGCCTGGGCCGCGGCACCACGCCAGGACACATTGCACGGGCGGCGCTGAGAGCATCGCTTTCCAAGTGGCTGACGTGTTGCAGGCCGTGCAGAGCGAGACAGGCACGCCGCTGGCGGCGCTGCGCGTGGATGGCGGCGCGGCGGTGAACAATCTGCTGATGCAGTTCCAGGCCGACGTTCTGAATGTGCCGGTGGTGCGTCCGCAGGTGACAGAGACAACCGCGCTGGGAGCGGCATATCTTGCCGGGCTGGCCACGGGATTCTGGGCAGGCCCGGAGGATTTGCGGGCCAAACGGCAGGGCGATGTGCGCTTTGAGCCGAAGATGGCTGCGACTGAGCGGGCCGAACGGCGCGGGCGCTGGTCGCGGGCCGTGGAGCGGGCGAAGGGTTGGACAGAATAAGGTGACTCACCCATCTCGAAACCGAGATGTGGGACACCTGCCCGTTGGCTTAATGTGACGACATAGCTGGAACATCGGGTACCCCCACCCATACTTTGGGCGCAAAATCCTTGTTTTCTTTGGTTTACAGACAGGGTTGCGCTGTAAAATACTCAAAACAAAGGAGTTCACTGCAAAATATTCCAGGATAAGGAGTTACGGGACGTTTTGGCTTCTGTTAGCGGCTTCCGGCTGAAAAGCGGCGCGGAGAGGACGTGCCGGACGATGATTTGAAGGAAGATTCTGGGATCATTGTGGACTAATGGGGGAAATAATCTGCAAAGGATTGGCTGTCCAGACGGGTGCGCTTCGCGCTTGTGGTTCGTGGTCTCCCACCCTTTCGCAAAGTATGCGAAAGGATGGGGTACCCGGACGGTACGCCCCTGAAGAGCGAGGGCCTTGCACTCACCGGCACATTTACACAACTTGGAAAACACCGTAAACGGAGCGAGTCTACTTGGCGAGAAGGCCGTCTTTGAATTTCATGCTGGCGTGCGCTCCGTTGCAAAACGGTTTGTTTTCGGATGCCCCGCAGCGGCAGAGAGTAACGCGGTTTCGTTTTTCGTAGCACTTGCCGTCGTGCGACTCAACGGTGATCCCCCCGCGCACCCAGAGTGGGCCACTGCATCCCAGCGCCGGATCTTCCACCACGCCACTCGAGGGCGGCAGAGGCGGTTCGATCTCCTTATGTGTTTTCTTGTCGTGCAGCACCAGGCGGCCCGCGGGGCAATGCGTTGCCTCGTGGATCGCCAGTTGACGAACCTCGGGCTCATCGGTTCTTTCAATGAGCGACCAGATTTTTCCACCCGGATCGCAGAACCGGGCAAAGGCGCACAGGTTTTCAGCATCGCTCAGGACCATGGTGGGCCCATCAATCGTTTCCGCCTGCCGGGCGTAAGGCACGCGGCTTGCGGTCTCGCGGCCATCGAATCCGATTCTGGCATGAGAACCGTCACAAAATGGTTTGGTCCCGGAATAGCCACAACGGCAAAGCGCGTAATCGGGTTTCACGTCGAATGACTGGCCCTGCTTCCACTCCCAGGACATTCCATCTCTGTCGGGCGCAATGACCTGAACAGCAATCGGTACATCTCCCGAAACGATGTATGGACCATCCTTGCTCACAACAATTTTTTTCTCTGGCGTCTTTTTCGTCATGTGCGAAGCTCCTTGATTGCAGCTTGTTGTAAATGGATAGTACACCTTTCTGTAATCTTCTGTGAAGGAATCTGATTTTGGATTCGTGGGTTACATTTGCCTGTGGCGGAGGGTTGCCCCATCGCTTCGCTCAGGGTTCACCCGGGGCTAATTTCCGTTACCCCTCCGGGGTGAATTTTGTGGCGCTCTTTCATTCTTGCCGTAGAATAAACAAGCGTGGACCGGGAGGTCCACGCTACAGCCGGCCGGGAGGCCGGCGCAACAGGTTGGGGCCCCGCGGGTCGGCAACGCCGGTGGACGACTAACTTGACGTGGCAAGTGATTTCTTGGAATGGCATTATCAATCCTGCGATGCCCTCCCGCTCATCGCGAAAAACTGCGATGAACGGGACACAGCTTTTTACGGCTCATTGCGATTGTGATGAGCGGGGCACTTGCCCGAAAAGCATCCCTCAGGGGCTAAAGCCCACCTTTGTTTTGTTGCGGTTTCGGCACGACTGAAGTCGTGCCCTGACACAAAACATCCACAGATACAGAGTGTTTCTATGCTAACTCCACCTCGATCTTCTTGGCTTCGGGGTCGAGCTTGGTGATTTTGAAGGTGCGGATCTGGCCTTCGCTGAAGGCGTCGGGTTTCGCCGAAGCGGCTGGGGTGTTGCCCTTCCAGCGGCTCTTCAGTTGTGAGGAGAGTGCGGAGAGATCGAGCTTGACGGGCACCTGCGGTGCGGCCACCTGCGGTGGG
>JBEKFS010000031.1:0-27393 GCA_050013195.1 Occallatibacter sp. | reverse complement strand
ATCAACCCATGAGTTGATCTGGCCGTTTGTCATTTTGCAAGCTGGTGATTCATGACTGAAATAATTACAGGACGCGTGCTAGCCACTTGCCTGTATATGAGTGGAGATTAGTCGCGATCTCCTCGGGGGTGCCTTCGCAGACTATCTTGCCACCTGCCGCGCCGCCTTCAGGGCCGAGGTCGATGACCCAGTCGGCGGATTTGATGACGTCGAGATTGTGCTCGATGACGATGAGGGAGCCACCGCCGTCGATGAGCTTGCGGAATGCGGTGAGGAGCTTGGAAACGTCGTCGAAGTGGAGACCGGTGGTTGGCTCGTCGAGGATGTAGAGGACGCGGCTGGCCTGCGATGGTTTGGCGGTGGCGTTGACGGCGCGGACCTGGGCGAGATGAGCGGCGAGTTTGACGCGCTGCGCCTCTCCGCCGGAGAGCGTGGTGGCGGACTGACCGAGGCGGAGGTAGCCGAGGCCGATCTCGTCTAGGACGGCGAGCTTTTCAAGCAGGCGGGGTTGGCCGGCGAAAAATCGCAGAGCTTCCTTGACGGTCATCTGCAGAACTTCGTGGATGTTTTTGCCTTTGTAGGGGACGTTGAGGATTTTGGTTTGATAGCGGGTGCCGTTGCAGTCCTCGCAGGGCAGCTCGACGTCGGCGAGGAATTGCATTTCGACGGTGACGGTGCCGTCGCCCTCGCAGGTGTTGCAGCGGCCTCCGGGAACGTTGAAGGAAAAATGACCGGGGGTCAGGGAGAGGCGGCGCGCCTCGGGCTGCGCGGCAAAGAGTTCGCGAACGAGATCGAAGCCTTTGATGTAGGTGATGGGATTGGAGCGGGGCGTGCGGCCGATGGGGGTTTGATCGACGAGGATTACATCGTTGAGGCGCTCGACGCCAGTGAGGGATTTGTAGACGCTGGAGGGGTCGGCGCCGTCGGACTGGCCGAGTGCGCGGGCGACAGCGCGATAGAGCACCTGGTGCACCAGCGTGGATTTGCCGGAGCCGGAGACGCCGGTGATGGCGACTAACATTCCGAGGGGAATTTCAACGTCGAGGGAGTGGATGTTGTTGGCCGTGGCTCCGCGGAGGATGAGGCGGTCTTTTCCGCCAGGGGGGCCGGGCGAGCGGCGGCGCGCGGGGACGGGGATAGAGATTTGACCGGAGAGATAGCGGCCGGTAAGCGAAGCGGGGTTGGCCTCGATCTCTGCGAGAACACCCTCGGCGAGTAGCTTGCCGCCCAGTTCGCCGGCGCCCGGGCCAAGATCGAGGAGGTGGTCGGCGGAGCGAAGAATGTCGGCGTCGTGCTCGACGACGATGATGGTGTTGCCCAGGTCGCGCAGCTCTTTCAAAATTCGAATGAGGCGTTCGGTGTCACGGGTGTGGAGGCCGATGGATGGCTCGTCGAGGACATAGAGCGTGCCGACCAACTGCGAGCCGAGCGAGGTGGCGAGTTGAATGCGCTGCGCTTCGCCGCCGGAGAGCGTGGAGGCGAGGCGGTCGAGGGTGATGTACTCCAGGCCGACGGCGTCAAGAAAACCGAGGCGCTGGCGGACCTCCTGAAGGATGGGGCCGGCGATCTCCTCCTGCATGGGCGAGAGGCGGAGCGCCGCGAAGAATGCGTTTGCTTCAGCGATGGTGAGCGCGGTGACCTGACAGATGTTCTGGCCGTTGATGCGGACGCTGCGAGCCTCGGCGCGAAGGCGCTGGCCGCGGCAATCGGGGCACTCGGCATAGCCGCGATATTTGCTGAGCATGACACGGACGTGGAGCTTGTACTTTTTGCGCTCCATCTGCGCGAAGAAACCGAGGACACCGACGAACGTTCCCTTGCCACGCAGCACGATTTCGCGCGTGGCTTCGGGCAGGTCACGCCAGGGGACATCGAGGGGAACGCCCAGCTCGGGAGCCTGACGGCGAAATTCCGTGAACCAGGGGCGGTACTTGGGGCGGTTCCATGGATCGATGGCTCCGCCGTTGAGGGTGAGCGCCTTGTCGGGAATGATCAGGTTCAAGTCGAAGTCCATGGTGTTGCCGAAGCCCTGGCAGCGGGGACAAGCGCCGAAGGGATTGTTGAAGCTGAAAAGGCGCGGATCGGGCTCGCTGCCGGGACGATGGCAGCTCTTGCACTCGTAGGCGGCGCTGAAACGGTGACGCGGGCGCGGGGCGGCTTCGTCTCGGGGAAGTTCCTCGAAGATGACCTCGCCCGATTCGCGGTAGGCTATCTCGGCGGCGTCGACGATGCGGGCGCGATTCTCCGGACTGACAACAATGCGGTCGAGGAGAACGAAGACGGGCAGGGTGAAGTCCAGGTCGAGGAGCGACTCGGGAGTGGAAAATTCGAAGATACTTTTCTGCTGGTAGAGGCGGTTAAAGCCGGAAGCTCGCAGTTCGATGAGACGGGCTTTGAGGGCCTCAGTGAGCGGGAATTCTGAGGCTGACTTGGTTGTGGATTTGGACGCAGATTTCGAAGCGCGACGCACGGGTTTGGCTTCGGCATCCGGCGCGGGCTCGGTGTGGCGCACGGGGAAGAGGGCATTGAGGCGAGTTCCCTCCCCCAGCTCCAGCGTGGCCTCGGCGATTTCGTCGATGGAGTCGCGCTTTACCAGGCCGTCGCAGTGCACGCAATGGACCGTACCGCAGCGGGCGTAGAGCAGACGCAGGTAGTCGTAGACCTCTGTGGCCGTGGCGACGGTGGAGCGCGGGTTGCGGGTGGTGTTCTTCTGCTTGATGGCGATGGCCGGAGCCAGGCCGTCTATCTCGTCCACGTCGGGCTTTTCGATGCGCTCGAGGAACTGACGAGCGTATGCGGAGAGCGACTCGACGTAGCGCCGCTGTCCCTCGGCGTAGATAGTGTCGAAGGCCAGCGAGGACTTGCCGGAACCGGAGACGCCGCTGATAACCGTCAGCCTGCCGTGGGGTATCTCGCAGGAGATGTTCTTCAGGTTGTGGGTCCGCGCACCGCGGATGATGATGGCGTCGTTCAAAGGGAAGTCACCGTACAAGAAGTCGTACCACCGCGTCCCTGGAGCCTCAGCGAGGCTCGGGACGCAGGCAGCCATTCTTCATTATAGAACCAGGAGCACAGGAGAATTGTTGCGCGACCTGATCTGAGCGAGCCGGGGTGACTTCACCCAACGACGTACTTTATGCAACATGCCGGAGCTGCACCGGCTGGAGCTGCGCATGCCAAGCGGGAAACTCGGCGGGGCGGGAATTACTCTTCGACTTCTTCTGTCTGCGGTCGAGCACGCCCGCCAGCCCCATCAGTACATTTGAGGCGCATGCAGGACACTGGTCAGGGCAGTTACCAACGCAGCTACAGTCCTGACAAAGATACGCATAGGATAGGGGAATCAGTTGTGGCGCAACACGTTTCATGGATCTACCTCCGATTTTTTACCGGGTATACGCTCGCAGCAAAAGGGGAAGCCGCAGCATTTCCCAGATCGGGATTCCGGATTAGGGTTTCCCTATTTGGATAGTGTTAGTCTACTTTAAAACGTTACAAAAGTGTGTGTGAATTCTCGGTGTGGCAGTGCCTGAGAGGATGGAAAAAATCGCGGATGTTATGCTATTTCAAATAGATACACGACGGCTGAAGCGATTCGATATTCGAAAAAATAATTTCAGAAGATGCTTGAAATCAGGACACTCTCATTCGTGGGAGCCGGACACCGCGCCGGGCTACTCCGGCGGCCCTACGGCGACGACAAAGTAGGAGGCCGGCTCTGTCTTGCTGGCGTTGGTGATGTAGTGATCGTCTCCAGCGATGCATAGGCCCATTTCGCCTGCCTTGAGCGTTCGCGTGACGCCGGCGGTCATCAAAATAACCGTGCCTTCGCGAACGAACCACATCTCCGAGTGCTTGTGATGCTCGACGGGCTCGGCCGGCGCGCCGGGCGCGAGAGTCGTGACATGCGACTCCAGACGGATATTGTCCGGCAGCAAGCCGCGTAGAAAGCTTCGCGAGACGCGCGGCGTATTGGGGTGTTGAGCCACGCCCGGCAGGTATTGGCCCGAGGCCAGTTTGGCGAGCGGAGCCGGAGCGGCAGTGGCAGGCGAGCCAGACGCCTGAGCTTCAGCCGTGGCCGCGAGGGCCGGAGCGGCGAAGAGCATGGGCAGCAGTGTGGAAAATTCGCGACGATCCATGTAACCTCCTGTTGACAAGCAATAGTACCCAGAGCAAGGGGCGGCCCGCAAACGAGCGGACTGAACGGCCAAGACAGCAGCAACATTTTGTGCAATCGAGGCAACAGCGCGCTGATTGTCACGCTGCTGCCACGACTGGGTTGGAAGGACAGCTTACTGGAACCGCGACAGGGCCAGCAGCGCCTTGTCGATATGCTCAATGCTGCGCTCTCTCAGCCCATGGTTCTCGGGCAGATCGCGTCCATGTTCTACGTCAGCACGCGCCTCTTTCAACAGCCTGATGGCTGAGTGAATGGGCGTATTGGCACTGCCCGCACCCTGCGGCGGCGGCGTGATTTTGGGGTTATTTCCATAATCGCGGACAGCCTTTTCCATGTCGCTGATGGCGCGGCTGACCTCCTTGACGGCACGGTTGCAAGCGTCTTGTGTTTGTGGCTTGGCCGGCATTTGCAAGTAGCCGCGCGCCGTGCGCAAGTCTGAGAGGGCATGAAGGTAAGCGGGATGCTGGGCGTGCGCGAGCGTCGCCGGCGCCAGTGAGAGGAAAGTAAACATAGCAAAGGCTGAGACTATGAGAGATTTCAAATAGCGCATTTCAGTATTACCTTTCCAAGGAGATTAGAACCGGTCTCATCAACCATCGGCAATAGTATCCAGAACGGGGGTTATTGTGCAAACGGGGATTGAAGCGCAGAAGTGGAAAAAGCTCATGGGACAAGCCGGGAGCGAATCAATTGGATGCGTTGGCCTCGCTGCTGGATGGTGGCGCCCATTTGCACTGCAGCAAGATTTCATTGAAGAGGTCTTTGTATCCATATTGATGCATACTCTTGATGTCATCCAAACGTATATGGACAACTGTTACCGTCGAATCATCGGTTGAGAGAACAGTAATATCTTTGTCGGTGTCGTCCATTAAAAGCCTTTGCTTGCTGATATTCCCGTTGTTATGCTCAAGAATTACCACCGGATAGGTGGTAGGGTAAATCAACTTGCCATACATATATGGGATCATGCAGGTAACCAGGGGAAGCAGAAGCACACATGCAAAGATTCTGATTCCCTTGAATATTTCGTCGATGAGCGCTGCCTCCTCGACCGGTGCGCGGAGATAGAGAATCAGCCATCCAGCAATGCAGAAAACGACGGACCATGCATACAAAGCATTCAGGTAGTCTATGGCAGCCTGGACGGGAAATTTGGGTTTCAATTTCCGGCTTAAAGTCGGGGGCACGGCGATATGGCAAGAAGTGCCGTTTTGTTTTGCGACGCCTTCCATTTTAGAAACGAGCAATGTGGCCTTCAGGTCTGAGACACGCGCCGCATGCATACCCGGACGTGGAGGGTCCAATTGCACGCTTAAATTCTGTGTCGGCCATCCGTTCATTTCCGCGGTGGGCATTTCGCACCAGAGCAGGACAAACAGCAATCCTGCGGTGGCGACACCGACACTCAAGTATGTTGTTAATCGAAGGGCGGAATGAGTACGTGGAAGGTAAAAGGTCAGGAGCGGGGGGACCAACAATAAAAGAACGGGAATCCCAAAGAATAAAGGGTGACCGAGGATCTGATCCATGACCAAGCTAATGGTGTCCATGGCCCAACGTCCGGCAAAATGGCTTAGATCGGGCGCGGTCCAGTGACTCAGTTCGATACCGAGGAATTGTTGCAATGCAAGTTTTCCAATGAATCCGGCAACGGCAAGAAAAGCGGTTAACTTAAGCGCTCCGAGCCAAGCGCTCGCCCCCGGCAGAACGTCAGATGCCGCGGCAGGCGGCGGAGCAGTTCCCTGTTGCGGAGACGGGGCAGCATGGGAAGGAAGCGAACCCGAAGGCTGCTTGAAGTTCCAGTGAATTCTTGACATATGACCTCTGGAAGAGGGGAAGCTCTTCCGATGAAGTTTCATAAACGTAGCAGAATAATCTTTTGATTGTAAAGAGGAATTATCGAATCTTGCCAGCACAGATTCCAGAGAAGCCGTCACCAGACGCCCCGGCCCGTCAACGATGAGGTGACGGGCCGGGGCTGCTATTTTCAATACCTACTGGATGGTGGCGGAGATCAGGCTTGCCCCCTGACCGCGGAAAGCGCTAACTTCAAGCAGCAATTTGAATCTGTGAGCGCCATTGAGGAAACTCGGTATTGGTTTTATTCCTGGTTTTCTTCGCTTGTTTGCGGTTCAACACGCCTTCCAGCGACATGACGACATCCGAGGAGCACGCAGTACAATGCACTGCGTTATTGCCAACGGCGTCGCAATCCTGGCAGAGATAAGCACTGGTCAGTGGAATGTAATGCTGGACATCTGTAGTCATATTCACACCCTTCATTCCTGGCACGCACCGGTCCTTTTTGCCCCTCTAACAGGACTGAAAGTCCCGAAGTGCCGGTTACTTTGAAAAGAGATTGCTGTTGTCCTTGTCGAAATGCTGTTCAGCTTTTGTGGATTTCTCCGCAGCCCTTTCGGCTACGCGGTTAACCCTCTTCTGCGTTGAGTCATTGATGACTGTCTCTTCTTTCAGCTTCACTGCATCGGGATTTTGAAATTGCTCACTCATTGATATCTCCTAATTCCAACATTCTTGTTATTACGAATGTAATTGTTCCATGCTTTTAGTTCTGGTCTGTATAGCTCTGCACATAATTGTGGTCTATTTTGCTCTAATTTCGTAGATTGCGCGATTCCCTTCTCCGTTTCCACTCGTCGAACTCACAGCAGAACCGTTATAGGTCCGTCCCGGTAAACTATGAGTGAGGTATTCCGTGCATCGTTTTGTTCTTATTGTTTTACTGTTGGCATCGGCTGCCGTTGTCGGGCAGAGTTCAGCGCAGATTCCAAAGAAGCCGTCGCCTGACACCGCGCCCTCTACGACTGAGGCCCAGCCTGTCTCTGAAGACGTGGCACAGGCTGAAGCGGCAATCGTGAAATCCGACTGGAAGGCTGCGGAGGCCAGGCTAGACACCTGGTTGGCGGCTCACCCTGGCGACGCGCGGGCGCTGTTTGACGCAGGCTATGTGGCCGATGCGCAAAATCGCCTGGAGGATGCGGCCGGATTCTATCGGCGAGCCGTGGAGGCGAACCCGCAATCGTTTGAGGCACACGTGGAGCTGGGAATGTTGCTGGCCCGGCAGAACAAAATCTCTGACGCGCGGACGGAACTGGAGGCAGCCACACAATTGGAGCCCGGCGAGGCTGGCGCAGGCGCAAAGGCGAGGGCGTGGCGGGCGCTGGCAGAGATTGACCGCACGGACGACCCGTCCAAGGCCTCTGAGGATTTGCTGGAGGCGCTGAAGCTATCCCCTGAAACGTCTAACGACACATTGCTGGCCGCGGAACTGGCCAACCAGGCAGGACAATTTGACTTGGCGGAGCAAGCCTATCGGCGCATGCTGGCCAAGGATCCGAAATCCGCAGCGGCAAACGCCGGACTGGCTCATCTGCTGATTGCGCGCAAGCAGTATCCGGAGGCGGAGACCCTGCTGAGGGCTGCGCTGGCGGAAGCGCCCGAGGACACGGTGCTAACCACGCAACTGGCCACTGTGCTGGCCGCTGAGGATAAGGCCGAGGCGTTGCCGCTGTTTCAGAAGCTGCACGAGGCCCACCCCAAGGACGCGGCCATTACACGCATGCTGGCCGCGGTGCTGGACGACGCTGGAGACGCAGCGGGCTCGGACAAACTGTACGTCTCATTGCTGATGGCCAGCCCGGATGACCCGAAGCTTCTGGTGGCGCACGGGCAGAATCTGATCCGGCAGCTCAAGTACGCTGAGGCCTTTGCGGCCTTCGACAAGGCAACACGGCTGGACGAAGCTAACGCTGATGGATGGAGCGGGCTGGCCTTTGCAGCATCGAAGACCAATCAGCCCTCGGTTACGCTGCACGCGCTGACCATGCGGTCAAAATTTCTTCCGGAAATTCCGTCTACCTACTTCCTTTGGGCAACGGCTTACGACACGCTTCACGATAAGGCGCAGGCGGTGGCTTACTACCATCACTTTCTGGACTCTTCGGCAGGAAAGTTTCCGAATCAAGAGTGGCAGGCGCGGCAACGGCTGCTGGTGCTGGAGGGAAAGAAATAGCTGACAGCTAACAGCTGAAAGCTAACAGCTAACCGCAGACCGTTCACAGTGCGTTGTCCGCATCTGGCTTTAAACTGTGAGCTGTTAGCTGCAAGCTGTAAGCTGTTCTTAGTGGCTGCCGAAGTTGTTTCCATCTTTCAGGAGGAGTACCGGGCGTTGCGCCCGCGGGCGCCTATGCCGCCTATGGCGGTCCGTTTCCGGCGGTTTACTTCGCTGAATACGCGGATTCGGCTGCGCGAAGGGCAGATTACAGTCAGCCTGTCTGATCTTTTAGAAGGCGCGCCGGATGCGGTGATTCGCGCCATCGCGCACATTCTGCTGGCCAAACTCTACAAAAAACCTATCGACGCCGCGCACAACCTGCGCTACAAGCGATTTTCGTCGAGCGCCGCCGTGAGCCGGCAGACGGAGCTGATTCGCGGAGCGCGCGGCAGCAAGCGATTCTTCGGGCCGGAGGGACGCTTCTACCATCTCGAAGAAGTTTTCGACTCGCTGAACGCGAGATTCTTCGGCGGAATGCTGGGTCGGCCGGAGTTGACCTGGAGCGAGGGGATGGCCAAGCGGTCACTGGGCCACTACGACGCCGCCCACAACACGATTGTGGTGAGCCGCGTCTTCGACCGTCCGTCGAGCCCGCGCTACGCCATTGAGTACCTGCTCTTCCATGAGATGTTGCACCTGAAACATCCGGTGAAGATGCGGGGGGTGCGGCGGTGCGTACATTCGCGGGAGTTCAAGGCCGAGGAGAGGATGTTTCCGCAACTGAAAGAGGCGCAGGCGTTTATCAAGCGGTTGTAGGGAGTATGGAAATATTCGGAATACGATATCTATAGATATCCCACCTTAGCCACAAGAACTAGAACGTGGCGAAGGTGGGGCACCCAGTATCTTGGCACTGCCGGCGACTAGGGATTCCTCAGCGGAACACGGACAAGAATGGCTTTGTCCACACGCACAATCAGGCGAGAGTATTTCTCCTTGCCCGCATTGCGCATGGCTTCATAGCGCGGGTTGAGCGAGTCCACATCGACATGCAGCGGAGCTTTGGGGTCGCGGGGCACATCGAAGCTGACACGGATATCGGGCTGGCCGTCGCCGTCGATGTCTACTGTGTCGGATATATGCTGCGGCAATGCGCTGACTGGTTGCCAATCAAGCTGCACAAATGGCTTTTCGTTTTGCAGCATGTGCGGATAGACAGGCCGGTGAACATCGATGGAGTACGCGCCCATGGGTATCGCGCGCACCTTCGGCCCACCGGAGTACATCTCGTCCACATGAAATCCGAGGGCAACAAAACCTTTGCTGAAGAGCCCCATCAACAGAAATGGAGTCAGCAGGGCCGCCAGCACCGTCAATGCAGCCGCTGTATAGCCGAGTGTTGCGCGGAGTTTCATCAGCCCCTCCTAAACGATAAAGTGCAGAATGGTGTAAATGCCCTGAGCGATGATGCTGCCGCCAAACATGACGGCCATGGCCCATGCGGAATAAAGAAACATGAGCCGCGCGCGCTCCGGCTTCCAGGCGATCTCGGTTCCTTTGATATGCCAGACAATGGCTTGCCGCGGGCAGACATCCACACAGGCGCCGCACTTCATGCAAGACATTAAAGTATCGCCCTGCGCAACGGATTCCTTCGACAAGGAGAGATTGGGGCAGGCATTCTGGCAGAGCAGGCAGGGCTTGCAGCGTTCCTTGTCGATTTTCATTTCAAAGATGCTGATCTTGTTGAAGATGGACTGGAATGCGCCGAAGGGGCAGAACCATGAGCACTGGGTTCGCTTTTTTGTCAGGAAGGGCAACACGATCACCAGCCCGGCAAAGAGCAGGATGAAGATTACGTTCTGCACCAGGCCCAGCAGGTTGCGAGCGGCAACGTACTCTGTGACGGCCTTGAAGGGACAGAGCCACATGCAGTACGCCGGCTCAAAGAGGGCCAGCGAGAGCAGCACCATGGCCAGCAGCACGGCCCATGGAAGATAGCGCAAGCGCGGGTCGAGCTTGCGGATTTTGGCGCGGGCAGGAACAGCGGCCACGCCCTCTTCAATGCCGCCGAAGAAACAGGCGTAGCTGCACCAGCCCTTGCCGAGGACCAATGTAAGGGCCATCCATACGCCCACCATGGCGGCAATGCTATGACTCGTGCTTGCAATTGAACCAGGAAAGACCAACGTACGAGTGAAGGCTGCCGGGAGGATGAGAAGCGGTATGGGCATGAAACAGAAGGGCGTACGGCCGGCAATCATCTCCTCGATGGGGATGCCCATGGTGCCGCGCGCGACAACGAGGTTGTGAATAAAGCTGATGGGAAAGAGGACTCCGAGGCTCACGAAGAAGATGCGACGCCAGCGGTAGGTGCTGCCGGTGCGCATCATCATGAAGAAGAGCGCGACCATGAAAACCGCGGTGATTGCGCCGGCGATGTGCCCCAGCCGGTCAGCATGCGCGTTCGGATTGCCGAACATGAGCAGCGACCAGATGAGAATGGGCAAGGTCAGAAACAGAGACCAGAGGATGCCGCGCGGCGCTGGGCGGGCGAGCGTGAGAATGCGAGTGTCAGTAGCCATAGACTTTTTTCCCCAAGAGCATGGCGATTCCCATAGAGAGGTAATAGAGAGCGATGAGCACCATCGTCATGCGGGCGACGGTGATGACGGCCTGATTGCGGACGATGGGACCTAAGCTTAAGAACGGAACAAACCAGAGAGAAGTTCCAAGAAAAAAGGCGGCAAAGAAAAGCAGGGCGGCGGCAAGGCTGCCCATTTGGGAGGCGCGGATGCCGGCAGCTACAAAGGGAGGGCAGAGATTTAAGCCAGTAAGCAGGCCCAACGCTGCCGCGCCGGTGACGCCGCGATTCCTGTTTTCACCGATTTGTACCAGCTTTGAATCCGCGCAGGATGGAGAGCAACTGCGCCGAGCCGAATATGCGTACCAAAGCAGCACGCCGGCAAGAAGCACGTAGACCGCGCCCATCATCAGCAGGCGCGGGGTTGGCAGCATAGACGCCAGCGCGCCAAGTTCCCATGCCACAACGGCAAAGAGCATGTAGCCGAGAAGGCGCGCCGCCAGAAAGGCGGAGAGATAGCGAGCATGAGGCCGCAAGCCTGTGCGCTCGGCGAGCAAGGAGGGGACAAGCACGGGTCCGCAAGACGCCAGGCAGGCTGGTCCAGACGCCAAGCCCAGGACCAGGGCCTCGCCACATGAGGCAAAGACGGGCATATGGGGATGGTCGCTAGCCTTCCGAGCCGGGGTCAGTGATGAAAGGCACAGGCCGCGATCTTATCGCCACACTATCAAGATACTTGAGGCAATTACGCGGCTTTTTCGTGCGCCTAGGCGGCTTTGTCCGGGCTGGCGGCGGAGCGGGTGGCGGCCCAGAGGATCAGTGCAATGCCCACGACTACGGAACCGGCGCT
This sequence comes from Occallatibacter sp., assembly GCA_050013195.1. Classification (GTDB taxonomy): domain Bacteria; phylum Acidobacteriota; class Terriglobia; order Terriglobales; family Acidobacteriaceae; genus Telmatobacter. The sequence continues at coordinate 15,761 of JBEKFS010000031.1, read as the reverse complement.
GGCCAGTTGGGCGTTGGATAAGCCCCATAGAACTTTGGGGTTGCGACGGATAAATTCAACCAGGAAGCGAGCTATTCCGCTCAGCAGCAGATACTGGCCGACGATACAGCCGTAGCTTTTGGATTTGCCGAGTCTCCACCAGAGCCAGCCACCGATGAGCAGATAGGCGGCAAACTCGTAGAGCGGGGTGGGATAGACGGGAACCAGGATCGGCTCAATGCCGTTGGGGAAGCTGATGCCCCATGGGCGAAATGTAAAGGAGAGAAGATGAACCGGAGTGATGGGGATGCCGTAGCAGCCGTCGCCGGAGAGAAAGCATCCGATGCGGCCGATGCCCTGGCCGATGGCGGCGGCGGGAGCGGCTAAATCCAGAATGCGCAACATTCCGATTTTGGCCCACCAGCCCTGGATGAGCAGCGCGCCGATGCCGAAGAGGAGCCCGCCAAACCAGGCGTATCCGTCCCTGGACCACAAGACCGGCCAGCCTATTTCGCGAAACTCGATGGGGGTGTCGATGACGTGCCAGAGCTTGGCGCCCACGATGCCAACTATCACGGTGACGGCTACGATGCCCAGAGCATCTGCGGTGACGCGCGCGCGGTGGAAGCTGCGGTCCATGATGAAAGCGCCGGCGACGGCGGCCAGCCAGAGCATCAGCCCGAATGTGGGCAGTGAGAAACCCCAAAGATGCAAATAAGGAATCATGCTTCTCAAGTATAGACGGGCGAGGGCGAAAGGAGTGCCCAACAACCTTGCCTGCAACAAAATGACCATGATTTACACAGATCGCATGCCCCTCGACGCGGGATTCAGGCGATACTGAATGCATGGCTGATCACAACTACCAGGGTCTTGAGATTCTCTATTCCCGCCAACAGATTGCCGAGCGCGTCGCCGAGATGGGCGCGCAGATTACCCAGGACATGAAGGGCGAGAAGCTGGTGATGGTGGGCGTGCTGAAGGGCGCTGCGCCGTTTTTGGCCGACCTGTCGAGGGCCATACAGGCCGACGCGACGTTTGACTTTGTGGCTACCTCAAGCTACGGACAGGGGCAGCGGTCTTCCGGTGCGGTGAAGCTGATCAAGGACCTGGATGAGCCAATCGAGGGCAAGAATGTGCTGATGGTGGAGGACATCCTGGATACCGGGCTGACTCTCTCCTACCTGCGCAAGCTCTTCATGCAGCAGAAGCCCAAGTCGCTGCGCATCGCCGTGCTGCTGGACAAGCCATCGCGCCGCATCGAAAAAATTGAGGCGGACTACGTGGGCTTTTCCATTCCCAACCTGTTCGTGATCGGCTACGGGATGGATTATGCAGAGCGCTACCGGAACCTGCCCGACATCTGCGTGATGACGCTTGACCATCCGGAGTAGGTTGCACATTGAGCCATGAGCCGGTGTAATGGGCAGATGCCCGTCCATTTTGTGCAGCGTACCGGCAGACACTATACTTACACTTGTAGAGCGCGTTGAGCCGCTCTCTGAGAGCGGCAATACGCCTGCAAGGAGCATGACCCATGAGCACACCCACCCCCCAACAGGACGCAGATACGGAGTTTAACCACGGGAGTTTTGACGCCGCTGCATTTTCCGCGGCAACGCTAAAGAACTGGCAGTCGCTGGCTGCCGTGATTGACCACACCCTGCTGAAGCCGGACGCCACACGCGAGCAGGTGGAAAAACTGTGCGACGAGGCGATACGCTACCGTTTTGCCTGCGCTATGGTAAACCCCTTGTGGGCTTCAACGGCTGTAGGCGCACTGAGCGGCACCGGAGTTCCGGTGGGAGTTGTGATTGGCTTTCCGCTGGGCGCGTCGCTGGTGTCTACGCTGCACCAGGAGGCGGCGGCGCTGAGCAGGTTGGGAGTGCGCGAGCTGGACATGGTTATTCCCATCGGCCTGCTCAAGAGCGGTGACAACCAGGGCGTGCAGAACGCCATTCTCACAGCGGTCAACGTGGCCCACCATCACGGCGCGCTGCTCAAGGTGATTCTGGAGACCTGTCTGTTGAGCGTGGAAGAAAAGCTGCGCGGATCGGAGCTGGCCATACAAGCGGGAGCGGACTTTATCAAGACGTCTACCGGATTTTCTTCAGGCGGCGCAACCCCTGCCGACGTGGCTCTGATGCGCGGCGTGGCGGGCAACCGCTGCGGCGTGAAGGCCTCAGGCGGCATTCGCACCCTGGCCGATGTGAAGACGATGCTGGAGGCAGGCGCCACGCGCATCGGCGCATCCGCCTCGGTGGCTATTGTGAGGGAGCTGGGAGCGAAGTAGGCATCAAGGTTGGGGTACGTTACCTGCCGCATAGCCAGAGAACAATTTACCCCACGTCGTAGTCTTCAGCCAGCGCTCGTAGATTTTTTTATCCTTAACAGGCCAGCGATACCAGTCGTGATAACACTCAGACCGGAGAACCTGGGAGAGAATCTCATTCGTTGTTACGAAGTGCTGGCTCAACTCGACTTGATCCCCCGAGAAAGAGACGCCATTGGTCAAAGCGTGGGTGCAGGACTTAGCAGAGCTTGAATAAGTCTTGGAATATCCCTTAGAAGGAGTACTATGTCGAGCAATCGCGCTGAACAAGGAGATTTCATCCAAGATGAAACTTGCAAATAAGAAAGTGGTTGTTTGCGGTGCAGGCGGGTTTATCGGCGGTCATTTGGTCACGCGCCTTCTGGAGCTTGGAGTTAGAGCAGTACGCGCGGTAGATGTAAAGCCTATCGAGGAGTGGCACCAGACATCCAGGGAGGCCGAGAATCTGGTACTTGATCTTCGCGACAAGGAAGCCTGCTATCGTGCGACAGAAGGCATGCAGGTTGTCTTTCAATTGGCAGCGGATATGGGCGGCATGGGCTTCATAGAGAACAACAAGGCGCTGTGCATGCTCAGCGTGCTGATTAGCACCCACATGCTGATGGCTGCTCGCGATTCCGGTATAGACCAATTCTTCTACGCATCTTCCGCTTGTGTGTACAACGGAGACAAACAGACCAATCCAGATGTAGTTGCGCTGAAGGAAGAAGACGCTTATCCAGCCATGCCGGAGGATGGTTACGGCTGGGAGAAGCTCTTCACCGAGCGCATGTGCCGGCATTTCGAGGAAGACTTTGGATTACAGTGCCGCGTAGCCCGGTTTCACAACGTCTATGGTCCTCTGGGAACCTACGAAGGCGGACGGGAGAAGGCCCCCGCGGCCATTTGCCGCAAGGTCATTGAAGCCAAGATATCCGGCAGGCATGAGATCGAAATATGGGGCAGCGGCAATCAAACGCGCAGCTTCATGTACGTAGACGATTGCACCCGCGGCATCCAGGCAATTGTTGAAAGCGAGATTCACGAACCAATTAATCTGGGAAGCAGCGAACTGGTGACCATCAATCAGCTCGTCGATATCGTTGAAGAGATCGCCGGCATTCAGCTAAAGCGGAGTTATGACCTGAACGCTCCCAAGGGTGTGAACGGGCGCAACAGCGACAATACCAAGATTCGGGAATATCTCAGCTGGGAACCATCCATCCGCCTGAAAGATGGAATGGCTCGCACCTATGAATGGATCGAGAGTCAGATACTTTCTGGGGTGGGCAAATAAATTCTAATAATGGTCCACCTATGATTGTTGGAGTTTACTGGTAGCATGAAGTTAATCCTGTCACTGAGAGGGACCATCTTTGCTGTCCTTTGATGTCGAAGTGCTGCTACCCGTTCATAACGAGGGCAAGAGCATAGAAGCAACCATTCGCGGTATTTACAGGGAGCTCTCCCCGGTTGTGAATCCCCGCTTCATCGTCTGCGAAGACGGAAGCAGGGACAATACCAAAGAGGTTCTTCGGCAACTAGCTACCGAGTTGCCAATGCGGCTGAATCTGAGCGATGCACGCAAGGGCTATTCCAAAGCCATGCGAGAGGGCATGGGCCTGCTCGAAGCCGAATATCTTCTCTGCCTTGACTCCGACGGCCAGTGCGACCCCAAGGATTTTGCAAAGTTCTGGGAGGCCCGCAGGACAGCCGATATCCTGATCGGCTGGCGCGTGCATCGAGCCGATACACTACTGCGCCGGAGTTTTTCAGGATTCTTTTATCTGCTCTATCAAGCTGTGTTCCACACGCCAGTCCACGATCCAAGTTGCCCCTATGTACTATTTCCCAGGGCCGTTGCCCGGAGGCTGGCGGGGGAACTGGGAGATATGAAAGAAGGCTTTTGGTGGGAGTTCGTGGCCCGCGCGCATCGCCGTGGGTTTACCATCCGTGAGTTGCCTGTAAACCATCAACTACGCACGACAGGCGTCACTCAGGTGTACAAGTGGAGCAAGATGCCAAGCATTTTTTTTCGTCATGTCGCAGCTTTGTTGAAGATATGGCGGGATACACGGCAGACATTATGAACGCTACCGCAACGAGAACACCCTTTCTTATTTCCACTTTTCTGGTCGCTCTTGGTATTCGCGCCGAGCAGTCGATTGCCCGTCATGAACGCAGGTATCAGCTGTTTGCCCTTGTGGTGTTTGCCCTTTTCGCTGTGTATCATGCGCTCACCGTCCCGCTGTGGTTCGACGAACTTTTTACGCTCTTTATCTCCCGGCTCAGCTCGATCAAGGAGATGCTGCGGGCCATGCCGTCCGATGGCCAACCGCCCATGCAGTATCTGCTGACTCACTTATCGCTACGGCTATTCGGCGAAACGGCGTTTGCCCTGCGCTTGCCTGAGTTGTTGGCCTACATGGCTGCCGGCCTATTGACCTACAGAATCGTACGCCGCCACGGCACAGCCGTTCAGGCGCTTTTTGCGCTGGGGCTGGTGCTGGGTTCCAGCCTGTGCATGGAGCAAGCCTATCAGGCAAGGCCTTACGGATTGCTGATCGCCTTCACGGCGCTTACCTTCGACCGGTGGCAGGCGGCGGCGCTCAAAGAGCATCACCGGCTCTGGCCATTGTGCGGCGTTGCCGTGGGGATTGCAGGCGCTAATCTCAGTCACTATTTTGGATTAGTTCATACAGGCTTATTCCTGGCCTGTGGAGAAACTGCACGACTCATTCAGCGACGCCGACCGGACGCATGGATGGCAGCGGCCATTGCCGTGGGACTGATTTCGCTTGTTTTTTCCCTGCCATTGGCGCATATGTCGCGCACGGTACTTGGCGAGGCAGTTCTCCACTCGACAAACTTCTGGGCGAAGCCCATGCCGATCTATCTGCTGTGGTATCGGGTAATGTTTTCCATTCTCCTGCTCTGCCTGGTTTTCAGCTTCACGTTCCTTCCCTGGGCGAAACGGCGTAGCGACAGGCAGGCAAGCTCTCTGCCCCCAGTCCCGATTTACGACTGGACCGCAACTTGCGCGCTGTGCCTGTTGATTCCTGTTCTTTTGCTTCTGACAACATTCGAAACTGGTTACATTCTACCCAAATACGTCATCAGCACATCGCTGGGATTGGCTCTGCTCGTCGCATGGGGATTGCCGCGGCTTAGCCGCCTGCGAGACATTGCCCAGCCTCTTCTTGCCCTCAGCACGGCTTGTTATCTTCTGCTGATAGCAATGACGTTATTACTCGAAAATATGCACCAACCCATCTGGAACGCTCAGCCGGGCACAGAAGCCGTCTCCCCTGTCCTACTCAATGCGCCCGCTGGATTTCCCATCGTGGTTGCCAACGCCCATGACTACGCTCCGGAGTGGTGGTACGCGCCGCCTTCCGTTCAACAGCGGCTCATTTATCTGTCCGACGTTGCATATGCTGAGCGGCAACCTGACTTTTTGCCGGAACTGTCACTGGCTACCAGTCAGGACTACATCCCGCTACGCGTCACGGCCTACGCTCCGTTTGTGTCCAGCCATTCAACGTTTCTGCTTTTTGAAAGCGGAGAGCCGCGCCTCACCTGGGTTGTGCCGCGGCTGGCAAACGCCGGCTGGCGCCTCACCCCGATAGCTAGTTCCGGCGCGGAAGTGTTGTATCGAGTTACCCGGCCGTAACATAAGCCCTCCATGCGCTATGATTTCTTTCTATACGGATGTCACAGACTCCTCCATCTCCGCGCACTGAGCCCGAGCTTGAGGGCGACTCTCGCCCAGCCGATCCGGCAGGCGCTGAGGCGCATCTTGATCCGGCGAATATCCGCGTGGAGCCGGCGGATATGGCATTCCTGATGCAATTTGCCGAGGCGCTGAACACTACGCTGGATCTGGAAACGCTGCTGAAGCGCACTGCGGAGCTGGTGCAGGCCATCATTCCCTACCGCATCTTTGCGATATTACTGGTAAACGACCGGACACGGGAGATGCGGGTAAGATTCCAGATCGGCCACACCATGCAGGTGGAGCGACTGCACATCCCCATGGGCATGGGCGTGGTGGGGCAGGTGGCGCTCACTCGCGAGCCGGTGCTGCTGAATGACGTTACCACGGCGGAGTACTACGTCGAGGTGAATCCCGAGGTGCGTTCCGAGCTGGCGGTGCCGCTGATTGCGAAGAACCGGCTGATCGGGGTGATGGACATTGAGAGCGAGCAGGCTGGCTACTTCCGCCCTGAACACCTGCGCCTGCTGACCCTGACGGCTTCGCGCATCGCACAGGCAATTGAAAACGCGCGACTCTATGCGCGCGTCTCCCGCCAGGCACAGACGCTGACGGTGCTGAATGAGATTGCCGCGGAGCTGACATCGATTCTGGATCTGGACCCGCTGCTGGAGCGGGTGGGGCAGTTGCTGCGACGGCTGATCGACTACCAGATGTTTTCCATCCTGCTGCTGGACGAAAAGGGCGAGACACTGATTACGCGCTACGCCTGGCGGTTTGGTTCCGCGCTGGCGCCGCTGCGCAACATTCCCATCGCCGCAGGCCTCGTGGGCGTAGCGGTGCGCGAGTGGCGGATGGTGAACGTGCCCGACGTAAGCAAAGATGCGCGCTATGTCGCAACGAATCCGGAGACTCGCTCGGAGTTGATTGTGCCCTTGTTTCACAAAGGACACATCATTGGCGTGCTGGACCTGGAACACACGCGGGTGGGCTTTTTCAACGAGGAGCACGAGCGTGTTTTAACGACGCTGGCCGCGCAGGTGGCCATCGCGATCGAGAATGCGCGGCTCTACCAGGCGGTGCGCACACAGGAGGCGCAACTGGAGCGGGATATCGCCATGGCGCGCCAGGTGCAACTGCGGCTGCTTCCATCGACACCGCCAGAGATGGCGAATGCCGAGATGGCGGTGCGCTTTTTGCCCGCGCGGACCATCGGCGGCGACCTATACGACTTTGTGGATTACGGGCCGGGGCGCACGGCCATTGTGCTGGGCGATGTGAGCGGCAAGGCGGCGCCGGCAGCATTATTTGCGGCGCTGGTGAGCGGCATCATGCGCTCAGCGGCACAGCAGCGGCCGGAGCCGGCCGCGATGCTGGCCCAACTGAACGACGCCATGCAGGTACGCAAGCTTGAATCGCAGTACGTGACTATGTTGTTTGCCTTGTGGAACGATGAGAGCCGCATATTGCAGGTGGCCAACTCGGGCGCGGTGCAGCCGGTCTTCTGCCGATCGGGTCAACCGGAAACCGTGCGCGCCGAGGGCTTTCCGCTGGGGCTGTTTCCCGACGTGAGCTACGACGAGCTAAACGTGGCCACGGAGCCTGGTGATGCTGTCATTTTTGTGTCGGATGGAATTCTGGATGCGGAGAATGCTGAGGGCGAGATGTACGGCCAGGAACGGCTTGCCGAACTGCTGTGCAGCTGCCGTGAGCATCCCGCACTGGAGATTGCCGACGCCATTCTCTCTGACGTCGCCCGCTTTCAGGGCGAGCAGGAGCGATTTGACGATGAGACGATTATTGTGCTGAAAGTGAAGTAAAGGCAGTTGTCAGCAGTCAGCCATCAGCCGTCAGTTTTCAGTTGATAAACTTGAATAGATACCAGCATACGGAGCTGCCTTGACTGAAGAACGCATCATCCGCCCCGCAAAGAATGTCTATGGCAGCATGCGGCTGCCGGGCGACAAGTCCATCAGCCACCGCTACGGAATGCTGGCGGCGTTTGCGGATGGCACTTCGCGGTTTACCAATTTTTCTACCGGGGCCGATTGCGCTTCGACGTTGAGTTGCATGGAGGCGCTGGGTGCGAAGGTGCGGCGGCTGGAAGACGGCTCAGTGGAAGTGACCGGCGTGGGCGGACGCGTAACGCCTTGCGATGCGCCGCTGGACTGCGGCAACTCCGGCTCTACGATGCGCATGATTTCCGGCCTGCTGGCGCCGCAGGAGGGTCGGTTCACGCTGGTGGGCGATGAGTCACTCTCGCGGCGTCCGATGGAGCGGATTCGCAAACCTCTTGAACTGATGGGCGCGCGGCTGAATCTGACCGAGGGCCATGCGCCGTTGATGATTGAAGGCGGCGCGCTGACGGCTATCGATTACACCACGCCGATTCCCAGCGCGCAGGTGAAGACGTGCATTCTGCTGGCCGGATTGCAGACGGCAGGCGAGACCACGGTGCGCGAGGCGGTGCGGACACGCGACCACAGCGAGCTGGCGCTCAGGGCCTTTGGCGCGAAGCTGACGCGGACGCTGGATTTGATTTCAATTAGCGGACCGCAGAAGCTGCACGCGATTGATGCCGCGGTTCCGGGCGACATTTCTTCGGCGGCGTTTTTTCTTTGCGCGGCGGCGTTGTTTCCCGGCTCCAATTTGGTATTAGACGTGCTGGGAATGAATCCTACGCGTGCCGCGCTGCTGGACGTGCTGACGACGCTGGGCGCGCGCGTATCTGTTTTGAATTTGGAGGAGAAGAACGCGGAGCTGGTGGGAACCGTGCATGTGACAGCACCGGCCGAAGGGCTGGGGACAGCAGAGATTTCCGGGGCGTTGGCCGCGCAACTAATTGATGAGCTGCCGGTGCTGGCGGCGATTGGGGCATTCACCAGTGGCGGCATCCGCATTCGCGATGCTAATGAGCTGCGTGTGAAGGAGTCCGACCGCATCGCGCTGGTGGTGAAGAATCTGCGCGCGATGGGCGCCGAGGTTGCGGAGTTCGAGGACGGCCTGGATGTGCCCGGCGGGCAGATGCTGCACGGGGCGACAGTTGACTCTGGCGGCGACCACCGCATCGCCATGGCCTTCAGCGTGGCCGCTTTGCGCGCTGAGGGTGAGACGGTGATTCAAGGGGCCGAATCGGTGGCCATCAGCTTTCCGGAGTTTTTTAATTTGCTCGATCTGGTGGCGGAGAGGTAAGGAGCCAGGGGGCGAGTCAGCAAGTCAGCAAATGCAGAACAAAAGGCCCGGCATTTAGCCAGGCCTTTTCGTTACTGAATTTTCAATGCAACTACTGTGTGGCAGGAGGGTTGGTCGCGGGGTTGGCCGACGGGTTGGTTACGGGTCCAGTAGTGTCCTTTGCAGGCGAGACTCCGGGAACTACCGGCGCCGTCTTGACTACGCCCGAGGCTGCCTCATTCAGGTTGATGCCGTAGTGCTGCAAGGTGGAGGCCAGCATCTGGTAGAGGCCGGCGCGGTCCTTGGCGTAGGCGGCGCGGGCGGCGATCAGGTTGTCCTCCGCCGTGGCCAAGCTGCGTTCTTGGAGCATGACAGTGGCCGTGGTGGAAGAGCCGTAGCGCAGCTTGGTCTGCTCGGCGTCGACATTCTGCCGGTTGTACTCCCTGGCGGCGATGGCTGCCTGCACCTGGGCGCGGTCGTTGATGAGCGCGTACTGCGCGTTGACCACCTGCATGCGAATCTGGGTGTAGAGCTGCTCCAGCCTCAACTCGGCCTGGCGGTACTCCATCAAAGAGCGCTCCTGCACGGACTGCGCGTACTTGTTGCCGAGGGGAATGGAGATGCTGAAGCCTACACCCTTATCGGGAGCTGAGTCGTTGAAAGCACCATTCAGCGCGGTTCCATAGGTGGTGGGAGCAACGTACGTATAAACTCCTGGTTTGGTTGTTAGCAGGCTTGAATTGCTCGTCGGGCATTGGCCAGCTGCATAAAAACTGCAATCGAGTTTAGGATTGATGGAGCCGGCAATGCCCTGCCCTGCCATATATCCGAAGACGTCGAATATGGGTAACAGACCTCTGCGCGCGCCCTTCAGGGTGATCTCATCGTTACGGAGCGCAAGCACGGCCTCTTCCAGCTCCGGCCTCTGCTGAAAAGCCTCCTGCACCAGCTCCTCGACCGGCTGTTTCTCCTCGGGAATCTCTTCGATGGTCACGCGGTCGGTAGGAATCACCGGGGCAACAGACAGCACCGCATCGTTGAGATTGCGGGCCACGGCCTGCTTGATGACCTGCTGCTGATAATTCAGGTTGCTCTGCGCGGCGATGAGGGCCTGCTTGTCGCTGTTTACAATCGAATCGTCCTGCACCACCGTCAGCGGAGCCACCGAACCAACCTCCAACTGCTTGCGGTCGTCGCTGGCCAGCTTGGTGCTCTGCGCCAGGGCGCGCTGCTTGGCCTGCACATCCTCATAGGCCTGCACCAGTCCCCAGTAGATAGTCTCCACCTGGTTAACGGTGTAGAGAATCTGCTGTCGGAAGGAGGCATCAGTGATGCGGCGATTGTTCTGCGCCTGATAGATGAAGCGCTTGTTGACCCAGATTCCGGCGCCGTTCAACAGGTGCTGTGTCAACGTGGCCTTGAAGTTCGAGCTCAACTGCGGGCTGTAAAGTGTGACGCCATTGGATGTGGCCGCGTAGGAATTGTTGAAGCCAAACTGTAGCTGTGTGCCGGTGACAAAGCCCTGGTTGTAGACGGCGTTATAGGTATTGGTGGTGCTGGTGCCGCCAGAGATGAAGTTGGTGGATGGACTGTGGGCGCGATCAAACTGGATGGCGCCCATGACGGAAGGCTCCAGCGACTCCGGTGTGGGACCGGCGCCTGCCGTGGTCAGCGTTAAACCGGCAGTGCCGGAACCCGCGCCTCCTGAGCCGACCGTGGTTCCTCCGGGTCCGCCGCCCGTGGTCAAGATTGTAGGAGAACCGCCCAGCGTACCGGTAATGAGCCCGGAGGGAGCGCCCAGAGGCTGTGCTCCGGTGCGCGTACGCAGAAGATCGGTATCGGCAATGTCCAGATCGTAACGGGCAATGGCGATATCGTAGTTGTTTTCTAGAGCCAGCGCGAGGGCGTCGGAAAGGCTGAGGTAGATTTTGCCATCCTTCACCAGATCAGTAAGCCGCACAGAGTTTGAAAAGCTGGCTTTGCCGATGCTGGTGGGCCGGTACATATTGATTGGATTGCCCAGAAACCTGCCCGCGGGCTTGGAAAAATCCCGCAAAGACGGGCGCAGATTCACCGGCTCCGTCAGCACCACCGGGGGAGCCGAGGGCAGCTCGGAGGCTGCCTTTTCCGGGGCATTTGCTCCCGCTCCCGGCACTTGCTGGGCGTATCCGGATGAGATTGCCGCCGCCCACACCAGCAGGACCGCCGCTACCGCGCACAACTGTCTGCCTGCCTGACGGCGCACAGCCTGTTCACAACGGCTGGCTGCGTTCTTCTGCTGCTCAAACATACTTAGACCGAACAAATGCATGGTTCCTCTCAACGACATGGTTCCTCTTTGGAAATTGCCGAGACTTGTAGGGCGTTCTTCTTAAAGACGCCCAGAGCGCCTCTCCGGACGCAGGATTGTGATTCCCATAACAATTCTAACGTGCAGCCCGGCAGAGGTCCTTCCATCTACCGGGTCAATACGCACACGGGGCCTGTTTCGTTCCCCAACCACCACCTGCGGTGGGGCCTGCCGCTCGCTATTCGCTCGCACGGGCTTTTTTGACCGAACTTACTGCCACCTGCGATGGGGCCAACTGCCACCGGCGCGGCCACCTACCGGTACACTGTTGCCTGGACCTATTCCTGTGACTGAAGACCCCAAACCCGCGCCCACACTCCAGACCTGGAAGCTGACCCTGGCCTACGACGGGACCGAGTTCAGCGGCTGGCAGGTACAGCCGGGAGAACGAACCATTCAGGGCGAAATCCGGGCGGCGCTGGGGCGGATTTGCGGGGAATCTCCCCTGCCCCAGGGCTCGGGACGCACCGATGCCGGCGTCCATGCGCTGGGCCAGGTGGCCAGTTTCACGCTGGCGGCGCCGATTCCTGCGGAAAACCTGCAACGCGCCCTGAACCGTACACTACCCCCGGCGATTCGCATTCTGGAAACCAGGATCGTGCCCGGCACATTTCATGCGCGGCACTCGGCCGTGGCCAAGACTTACGAATATAGGGTCTTCCGAGGCGCGATTTGCCCTCCTTTTTTGGCTCCATACGTCTACGCCTGCTCCTGGCAGATGGACGTGGAGGCGCTGCAGAGGAGTGCCCGGCTCTTTGAAGGTAGGCATGATTTTTTGAGCTTTGCGGCTACCGATCCCGACCAGGCCAGCCGTGACCTGGATGAGGACGCAGAGCCGGATGAGCGACCCCTGCCGAGGCCGGGCTTTAAGATAGAGCCGCCGATGCCAGCGACGGTTCGGAGCATTTTTTCTTCCGCCTGGGAGATTCGGCCAAGTCTGGAGGGCGAATTGCTGGTTTATAGCGTGCGGGGCAGCGGCTTTTTGCACCACATGGTGCGGAATTTGGTGGGAACCATGCTGGACGTGGGTCGGGGGCGGCTCAGCGTTGACGAGATTCCGGGGATTCTAGCCGCCCGTAGCCGCGCCGCCGCCGGACCAACCGCACCTGCGAGGGGGTTGTTTCTTTGTTCGGTGGAGTATGAGGAGGGAGAATAATGCCAGAGAAACCTAATAGAATCATCGATATGGATGAATCCAAGGTATTGCTAAAGATTTTGGCGCACGCAGACAAGGAGATAGAGGCCGTAGAGACGGTCTCCATCGAAGATGGTTATGAAAGAATTTGGCGTGGAAGCCTCTAAAACAACAGAATGCAAACCAAAATAGAACACCGCCGGTAATCTACTCTAACTTTCACACCGACGCTCCCTGCTACCCTGAAGCCAACGTATGGCGCCTTTTTCTAACAATTCGGCCTTCTCACGGGTGACGGCTCTGGCTGAGCAGCGGCCGGTTCACGCTGCCTTTGCATGGCTTCATGGCAACCCCAAAACCATAATGGATTGGCAGGCTGAGATGGTGGCGATTCCAGCGCCATCCTTCGGCGAACAGGCGCGGGCTGAATGGCTGGCCGGTCGCTTTGTCGAGATTGGTCTGCAGAGAGTGGAAACTGACGAGGCCGGCAACGTCTTCGGCTGGCTGCCGGCGGCCAAGCTCCCGCCGGAGAGCAGCGGGCCTGCGGTGGTGCTTTCAGCGCATCTGGACACCGTCTTTCCGGCTGAGACTCGGCTGGAGCCGGTGGTGGATGGCGACCGGATCACGGCTCCAGGAGCCTGCGACAACGGCGCCGGAGTGGCGGGAATGTTGGCCATTGCGCAGGCGCTGGTCGAGGCAAAAGTGGAGTTGGCCGCGCCGCTGATTATTCTGGGCAATGTGGGCGAAGAGGGCGAGGGCGACCTGCGCGGAGTGCGCCACCTCTACCGGCAGCAGGCGCTCGCCGGCCGTATCGCTGCGCACATTGTGCTGGACGGTGCGGGCGCGGACTCGGCTGTGACGCAGGCGCTGGGCAGCCGACGCTACCGTGTGACCGTGACCGGGCCGGGCGGGCACAGCTTTACCGACGCTGGAACGCCCAACCCGATTGCCGCGCTGGCCACGGCGCTGGCGGTGCTGACAGAGACGCCGTTGCCGCAGAACCCGCAAGAAGAGGCCCCGCGGACCACTCTGAATCTGGGGACGATCAGCGGCGGCACCAGCGTGAACTCCATTCCGGAGAGCGCGCAGGCTACGATCGATTTCCGTTCCACCAACTCCGACGAACTGTTGCGGCTGGAGATAGCGCTGCATCGCGCTGTGGAAGATGCCGTGGAGCGCTGCAACACGCAGTCAAAAACTGCTGGCGGTGAGCGGCGAGGCTTGCTGGAATACAAGATTGACACGATTGGCGACCGGCCCGCCGCGCAACTCTCCGCCGATTCGCCGCTGATGGAGGCGCTGCTGGCCGTGGACCGTCATCTGGGATTGAAAACCGAGCTGCGGCTGGGCTCGACCGACGCCAACATTCCGCTCTCGCTGGGGGTTCCGGCGCTGTCCGTGGGCGCGGGCGGCGAGGGAGGCGGCGCCCACACGCTGGCAGAGTGGTATTCTGCGCGGGACCGTGAGACGGGCTTGAAGCGTGCGCTGCTGCTAACGCTGGCAATGGTGGAGTGGGCCGCGGAGCAGTAGTTACCCTCTGCCGCGGAACTGGATGATGCGGCGACGGTCGCGCTTGGTGGGACGGCGCTCGGGCAAGGGCGCAAACTGCTGCATGGCCTTGCGCTCTGCGGCTGCTTTGGCACGCGCTTCCTTGCTGGCTTCGCTTTCGCGATAGAGCGTCTGTGCCACCGCCGCCGGACCGCGCATCTGGCTCAGCCCGAGAACCTCAATCTGAAAGTCGCCGCCTTCGTTCTTGACTTCGAGCTTGTCGCCGACGCGGACTTCGCGCGAGGGCTTGGCTTCGTGGCCGTTGGAGAGGATGCGGCCCATGTCGCAGGCCTTGGAGGCCAGCGCCCGCGTTTTAAAGAATCGCGCCGCCCAGAGCCACTTGTCGATGCGGAGGGAGTCCATGAGGTTATTGTCGTACATCCTATCTTAACCTGATGTATCCTATGCGGAGCACGGAGGCTCGAAATTGATAGGATGCAGTCATAGCCGCTTATCTATTTCAGTAATGGGCAGCTTGCTCTTCGTTCTCATTGCTATCTTTAAGCTTTCCTCTTTGTTCGCACAATCAGCATCCATCACACCAAACCAACAAAAACAAGTTGTTCGTGTTCCATTCGTCGGATGCATGTCAGATGGTCAGGTTGGGCCGGTTGATGCGCCAAAGGGCAAAAGCAAGGTTGTGCCAACTACCGCCGAAGTTGCACAACGGCTTGCCTATTACAAAGCAGAGAACGGTACCGGCGTTCTTGCGCCACGTGGCTGGTACTGCTTTGGGACATATGGTTCGAGTGGCAGCACACTGTATGTAAGCCCTGAACCGATCAAATCTTCTGATTTGTTCTCTGCAAACTGGAAAGGCTTTGCAGGGCCAGTGATTGAGATTTCCGATGAGATTGGCGATACATCTGGGCGGTTCGGCGTTGCAAGAATCATTGCGCGGGTCTTTCCTGCTCATCAATCATTCGTACGCGACGTAATTGCCGAAGGAATCGATCCTGCAAGCTCGTTTCCGTCTGGACCTTATCCAAGCGATAAGCTGACTTATCGAAGTAAGGAAATCGTTGAATTTGAAACTCCTGCCAATACTGAAGGATTGGGCACAGATTCCTGGCTACTCAAAAATGGCGATCCTATTTTCGGCGTGGCGATCCTAGTAGGCGAAGATCTTGATCTATGTAAATTAATGGTTCGACTTCCTCCAAAACAAAAAGATCTTACGCCAGTCATTATTCAGCAAGTAGAGCATGATGCGACACATATTGATCAATGACGCCGGAAAAGATCAAGTGGGAGCACTCGATCTTCTCCAACGTCGTTTGGCATTGCGGCCGCTATTTTGGCTAAATGGCTTACCACATCTTAGCTACTGGCAATGAATGGTGAATGGAATCTTCTTCTCGACTGGATTTGGAGATTCAATGATGATGTTCACCCAGCCGTGAAAATCGGCGAATTTCGGTGTATTCGCACCTAGCTGCCAATCATAGTAGACCGGCACGGAGTGATTGGCCTGCGGAATCATGACTCTCTCTGAGTGGGTCGTATGGCCGCCGTCGCTGCGGTCAAAGCGGTAAACCACCTCGGTAGGGCC
>JBEKFS010000030.1:0-27485 GCA_050013195.1 Occallatibacter sp. | reverse complement strand
GACCTGGGAGACCACGAACCTCAGCCTTTGCGAGCGAATAGCGAGCGTTTGGCCCCACCGCAGGTGGTTGCAGATTATTTCTCGCATTCTGCTACTTTGTACTCAGGCCGTGTTCCTTCCGGCCGGCATTTTGGAAAAAGGAGGGGTACCCCCACCCCCCCTATTTCCTGTGAAACTGTGAAACTGTGATGCAACGGGTGCGTCAGTTGTTTAGCCGGAAGCTGCCGGTAGGGCCAAAACTGCCCGTAACTCCTTATCCTGGAATATTTTGCAGGGAACTTCTTTGTTGTCAATATTTTGCAGCGGAACCCTCCCTGTAAGCTCAAGAAAACAAGTATTTTGCGTCCAAAATAGGGGTGGGGGTACCCGACGGTCCAGCGTTGCCGGTCTACCAAGACCAACGGACTGCGATGCCAATCTCCGACTCTGGGGTCACACCCTGGTGCAGCCCATAAAGAATGGCTGACTGTTCAGAAAATAAATTCCGTTCGTGAACACAGGTAAGAAGAAGAGGCGTTTTAGGAATGCGAAGGTTTCCTCACAGCCGATTGATGAGTGAAGCGATGCACGCTGCGCCGAAGCCGTTGTCGATGTTGACCACCGAGACATTGGGCGAACAGGTGTTCAACATTCCCAGCAGCGCGGCAATGCCGCCGAAGGATGCGCCATAACCCACGCTTGTGGGCACGGCAATCACCGGCGCATTCACCAGTCCGCCGACCACGGTGGGCAGCGCACCTTCCATTCCTGCGCACACAATCAGCACGCGCGCCGATTGCAGCCCTTGCTTTTGCGCCAACAGGCGATGAATGCCGGCCACGCCGACATCGGCGATCAACTCAACGGTGTTACCCATCAGCCGCGCGGTCACCACAGCCTCTTCAGCGACGGGCAAGTCGCTGGTTCCGGCGCAAACTACGGCGATCGTTCCCTTGCCCGGAGTTGCCGGAGTCTGCGTAAGCGTGATGGCGCGAGCCGTCTCGTGGAATTTGGCGCGTGGCTCCTGATTGCTCGGTTCCAGGGCATGAACGGCTTCAAACATTTCGCGCGTCGCCCGCGTAGCCAGCACGTTGCCTCCCGCCTTGGCCATGCGGGCAAATATTGTAGCCACCTGCGCGGCAGTTTTTCCGGAGGCGAATATTACCTCCGGCATTCCGGTGCGCAACGCGCGATGGTGGTCGAGCTTGGCAAAGCCAATGTCCTCGAAGGGCAGATCTTTCAGGCGATCAACCGCGTCGTTGACTGCCACGCGGCCTTCGTGAACATCATTGAGCAGAGCTTCGATAAGAGCGCGATCCATCAGCGCTTCTCCTTTATGGCTGCATAGGCTTGCATGGCTTCCTCCATCACCTGCTTGAGAGGAAGCGAATGTTCCGCTGCAATCTTACGGCAATCCTCATACTCTGGCGCTGCGTTGGCGATCTTTCCGGAGTTCAGTCGGGAAACCTTGATCCTCACCTTACCGCCGCTTGTATCCACTTCAACAAACTCGCGCGCCAAAGAAACCTTGTTCTCCAGCCTCCAGCGCATACCAATTGTAGTGGTCTCGCGGAAGATCAGTTCTTGGAGCGTGGGAGCAAGATCAGGCCGGCACAGAACAGTCATCTGCACACCTGCGCGCCCCTTCTTCATCTGCACAGAGGCTCGATAAACGTCCCACGCGCCGGCACCCAGCAATAACTCGCTGACATAGCTCAATAACTGCGGGTTGCAGTCGTCAATCACTGTCTCTATCACTACAATCGGTTCGGCTGCGGCAATCTCGGCAGCATCTTCTTCGCCCACCAGCAATCGCAGCAGGTTGGGCTGGCCCTGAGTCTCGCGCCCGCCTGCTCCGTAACCCGTTTTCAGGATGCGCATCGCCGGCAGCGACGCGTACCGCACATCAAGCATCCGCAACAGTGCCGCGCCTGTCGGCGTTACGCGCTCCATCGGATCGCCGGCCGCATAGACCGGAGCATCGCCCAGCAAAGCCAGCGTTGCGGGCGCGGGAACGGGGAGCGTGCCGTGCTGGCAGACGACAGTTCCGCTGCCTACGTTGAGGGGCGTCGAAAGCCAGCGGTCAACACCGAGCTCCTCAGCGCCCGCCGCAGCGCAGACGATATCGACAATGGTGTCCACTGCACCCACTTCGTGGAAATGCACATTTTCAACGGGGATAGAATGAATGGCGGCTTCGGCCTCGCCCAGCAACTGGAAGGCGCAAGTGGCGCGCTGCTTCACGCATTCTGTAAGCTGCGCGGAGCGAATGATTTCCATAATCGCCGACAACGAACGATGAGGCGCATGGGAGTACGCAGCGCGAGGGCCCTGCTCATAGGCATGCGTTGCCTGTGTGTGCTCCGGATGATCGTGGCGAGAGTGTTCTGGCTCAGTCGCCGGAGTGTCAGGCGTGAAAACGTCCACCTTGATAGCGGCCAGGCCGCCGCGGCTCACCTTGCGCATCTCCAGGCGCGCGCCCACATTCAGCGCAGCCGTCGTCTTTTCAAGGCAGGCGAAGGGAACGCCCGCATCCACCAGGGCGCCCAGCAGCATGTCGCCGCTGATGCCGGAAAAGCACTCCAGATAACCAGTACGCATTGCAAGATGATTCTAAACCGTCGGCTATGCCCTGCGCCGCTCCAGCACTTCCACGGGCAAAACGGCATTCAAGGAACCGGAGCGAAAGCCCGCGCAATCGAGCGTCACGTATTGGAAGCCGGTCAACTTGAGAGCGGCGGTAATAGCGTTCAGCATTTCCATCGTGAGGGCACGCGGCATCTCAGCGCGAGCAAGCTCCACGCGGGCCAGTTCGCCGTGATGACGAACGCGCAGCTCACGAAAACCCAACTGTCGCAGGCTCTCCTCGGCCTTTTCCACCTGTTCGAGAACCTCGCGGGTCACGGCGCGTCCATATTCGACGCGCGAAGACAGGCAGGGCGCCGCCGGGCGGTCCCACAGCGAGTAGCCGGCGGCACGGGCCAGCGCGCGAATTTCAGATTTAGTCAGCCCCGCTTCGGCCAGCGGCGCCAGCACGGCGTGCTCCTCGGCCGCGCGTTGTCCGGGACGATAATCCCTGGTGTCGTCGGCGTTCATCCCATAGACGATGTGCTCAAATCCAAGCCTTGGGCCCAGTTCTTTCATAACCGCAAAGAGCTCGTCCTTGCAGTGGAAACAGCGATTAGCGTCGTTGCGCTGATACTCCGGCCGGCTTAACTCCTCGGTCGCGATGATGTGCAGCGGAATCCTTTGCATGCGCGCAAAATCGCAAGCCTGCTCGAAGTCACGGCGGGCCAGGCTGGGAGAGTCGGCCAGCACGGCAATCATGCGGCTGTCGAGAACGCGATGCGCCGTGGCAGCCAGAAACGCGGAGTCAACGCCACCAGAGTAAGCCACCATCAGGCCGCCTAACTGCCCCAGGCGCTCTTCCAGTGCGCGTAGTTTCTGCGTCGTCGCTTCGTTGCATCTGGGCACGAGATCCTGCTCACTCTTTGCGCATCCGGTTTGCGGTTTTTTCGTTTGCGCTCGCGCCTTCATTGGTCGATTATACGCTGCTAACACCTCGTAGGCAGAGGGACTGCAAGCCATCATCGACGATCATGCTTTACGCAATCGGTCTGCCCGCGACCCTCCTGCTGACAGCGGGGTCAGGCATCACTGAATCAACAGATTTCCGAGCGATGGGCATCTGGCCATAAAGCACTTCATGCCAGCGCGCAGCAACACGAGGCTCTGAAAACGGCCTGGAGACACTCTGCGCCGCGCTACCAAGCCTTTGGCGCAATATTGGATTCTCGCCAAGATTCACGATCGCGCTTGCCAAAGCATCTACTCGCTCAGCCGGCACTAGCAGCCCATTCACTCCATTCCGTATCACTTCACGCGGGCCATTCGGACAATCGAAGCTGATGCATGCAGCTCCGCAAGTCATTGCCTCGATCAGCACGAAGGGCAAACCTTCAAAGCGCGAACTGAGTACAAATACTCCACATTCCGAGTACAAGGAAAACGGATCATTCGAAAATGGCGCAAAGGTGACACAGTGCTCGATTCCGAGGGTGCTCGCCTGTCGCACTAACTGCTCGCGCATTTGCCCGTCGCCCACAACGCGCAGTGTCCAATCGGGCAGTCTCTTGATGGCTATGGCCCAGGCCGCCAGCAGTAAATCGAACCCCTTCTCGTGCGAAAGCCTTCCCATGGCCATAACTTCCTTGCGACGAACTGCGCCAGTGGGCCCTGGCGAGAGCACTATGTTGGGAATTCGGGAAACCGTTCCGGATGGAGCATAGAGCGCTGCGTATAAATTCTGATCGCTCCTGGTCAGTGTGACAATCCTCTTGGCCACTACGGACGCAATCATTCTGGCTAGTCTGCCTCGCGGCTTTGTAACACTATTGGAAACTGGGTAATGCTCCCATACAGCCACCTTAATGCCCGTTATAAAAGCCGCCAATAAGGCTACGATCAACCGATTTGCTCCCGTGCACACAATCCACTCAGGCCGTAACCGGATTACATAAAAGGCAAAGACACAAGCCAGCCAGGGATAGTCAAGAAAACATGGCCATGGTTCCTTAAGGCCATAACTCACCTTGACGCCGCTTACCAGCGGAAATCCCGGAGGCCTTCCCGTCCCATACATTGACCAGATAGATACCGACTCGCCACGGGTGGAAATCGCGTTGGCAAGACTGGTTTGCGCGCGCTCCGAACCAGCGCGCGCAGTAACATTGTGGATGATAAAACAAATCTTCATCACGGCCTCGGGCATAACTCAATCGTGCGCATTGTTAGAGCACTCTAACGTCAGGATTGGAATCCCGGCGTTCGTAATGACATCTTCAGGCGGAGACGGAGAAGGAAATAGCGCGCTTGCCATGGCGACACCAAAACAGAAATCGCCAAGAGAAGATATCGCATCACCCGGCTATGGGATAACAGCCCTTTGCGAACGCATTTCATAGCGAGCCGAAAGGCGCCGTCCTCCAGCCTGCCTGAGTTAACAGCAAGCTCATAGCCTTTTCGGCTGAAGCTGTCTTGACCATTTCTTATGCGCTCTCGATATAAGTTAGCTATGTAGTAATGTGCCTTCCTCTGTTCCAGGCGCGAAGACATGTTGCCGGAACGCGTCCTAATCAGCATCAGGGATTCAGGCAGGTTTGTTATGCGAAAGCCAGCGGCAATGGCACGGAGCAGAAAATCGTAATCTTCGGCAAACAACATTTCGCGATAGCCCGATAGCGTGTCATAAACCTCACGCCGTGCGAGCCAAACCTGACTGCAAGGAGGCGCCAGCAGCGCGGTCTTGGCAATCGCTTCCTGGGTCATAGGCTTCATGGAAACGCCTAGCCCGGGAATCGGCCGTCTGAGCTCATCAATTGCTGATGTTGCGCAACCAACAAGCGCGATATCCTGGTTTTTTTCAAGAAACGCGAGCTGCTTTTCCAACCTGGTTGGCAGGGCAATATCATCCCCGTCCATCTTCGCGATGAAAGGCGCGCAACAGAATTGGAGTCCAAAATTCAGGGCGTACGGAACACCTTGGTTTCTAGCTGTTCCGACCACTCTGATTCTTGAATCGGTTGAAGCTATGGCTTCGGCTGTTGCCCGCGTTCCATCCGTCGATCCGTCGTCGGCAACCACGATCTCGATGTCGGTGAAGGTTTGAGACTGGATGCTTGCCAACGCTTCGGCAATATATACTTCCACGTTGAACACATTCATGAGCACGCTGATCTTCGCCATGCCTCTCCTTTTATGGTTTGTATATCTGCCGTTGCATTCCTGCGCGCTCTGTGTTTGATTGCGTTGCAATACGCCAGCACAGACGTGCCTATTGCCCGCTATCATCAAGACAAGTGCATAACTTCCCGCCACACCAGATTGAATCGAGCACGGCGGATAAAATAGCGCGCTTGCCAGGGCGACAAGATAGCTGATAGGCCCGCCAAAGAGAACCTTATGAATTTGTTGCACGATTGGAATCCTTTTCGATTGCATCTCTGTGCAATACGAAAGAATGCCTCTTCAACCTTGCCCGATTTGGTGGCTCGTTCATAATTTGCCAAACTGAAGCTGTCTTCTCCGTGTTTAACGCGCTCACGATATAAAGCGACAACGTAGTAGTACGCCTTCATCTGTTGAAGGCACGAAGAAAGCTGGCCGGGCCGGGTTCGTATTTGCATCAGAGCTTCCGGGAGGTTACCCAGCAGGAATCCTGCACGCACCGCACGGAGCAGAAAATCGTGATCTTCCGCGACCGGCATTACCCGATAGTTCGACAGTGCGGTGTATATCTCGCGCCGCGCCAACCAGACATGGCAGCACGGCGTCGACAACAGCATGGTTTTGGTTATTGCTTCTTGAGTGACAGGTTTGAAAGAGATACTCGCTCCGGGAATGGGGCTTCCAAACTGATCGATTGGTGAACATGCACATCCAACAAGCGCTATATTGGGGTATTCTTCGAGAAAACGGAGCTGCTTTTCAAGCCTGGTTGGCAAAGCAATATCGTCCCCATCCATACGGGCAATGAAGGGAGCCTGGCAGAATGTGAGACCGAGGTTGAGGGCCCGAGGAAGACCCAAATTCCGGGGAGTGCGGACGATCCTGATGCGCGAATCGGTGGAAGCAATTTGCTTGACGATCCGCAATGTCCCATCCGTCGAGCCGTCGTCGACTACCACCATCTCGATGTCGGTAAAGGTTTGCGACTGGATGCTGGCCAGCGCCTCTGCTACATAGGCTTCTACGTTGTACACTGGCACAAGTACGCTGATTCTGGCCATACCTATCCTTTCTGGATTTCGCGGCTTGCAATTTCATTTCTTGACGTTCCGGTTCCATCGCGCGCAGTGCCGCGCAACGCAGCGAACAGACCGAGTGCAACGAAGAAATATGGCATGGTAGTGCTGACCAAGGAGAATCCGTTGATCACTATGGGGAGAACGAGCAGATAGACCGATGCCGGACATTTTCTTGAAAGAATCCACAAGTAAACAGCAAATAATATTGAGCCGCCTATTCCAAGTTCCAGAACGAAGGTGGCCACAATGTTATGAGCGAAGATTCCAGTTAAGTTGAATAAGTTACCCACGCCAACGCCGAATATTCTTTGCACTGCATCTGCCTGGCGGTATATCTCAGTCATGAGTGACAGGATGAAGAGCTTTGATGAGAGGCTGCCGTCTACGTTGTGTACTGCATCCGAACCCTGCGTGGTGTAACTCATGAATAGATGGCCGATAACGATTATTTGCGTTATTAGCAACCCGAAGAGCGTCCATACCCTCCAGCGCCAGAGTTTGTACACCAAAAGCTGACAGATGCCCGCTGCGATTGATGCCCTGGAAAAGGTGGCAAGCAGAAGCAGGTAAGCCAACAACCATCTCTTTCGCCCAATTGATTCCCTGAACACAAACATGATCGCTAGAAGGCAAAGAATCTCGATGCCGGTAAAGTTGGAGTCAAAAAAGAAGAGGCTTGCCTTGTAGAGATAGAAGCCGTCTGTAACATCCGCACCCCCGGTTGCCGGCAAATAGGGAGAGAAGATTAAACGTGTAACGCACTCGATGGTTAGAAAAACAAGAACCCAGCGAATAATACGAGGCATCAGGCGGGTAAGGAGGGATGGCGGGTACGATCTAGCCAGTAGCATCGTGGTCGGCGCGATCAACAGAGAGGTTAGAAAGAGAAAAGGGGTCAGATGGTTCTTGGCCTCGGCAGGGCTGTGCGCAATGCCGATCCCCTGCGAGACGGAGATTAAGAGAATCAGAAATAGAGCTATCAATATGTCAGCTTCAACGCGAAGCAGATAGCAGCATAGCGCGGCTACGCAAAGCGCGAGAAGAAAGATTTGCGAGAGGTTGATGTAGATCAGTACCGGAACGAAGGAGAAGACAAGAATCCACTGTAAGGCAAACAGTCTGAAGGACTCCGAGAGTGAGCCGGAAAATTCGATAGGCTGCGGTCGAATCGCGAAGCCGGAAGCATTAGACGCCATCATGCTCCCTCCAGGCTCGTGTTTGCGCGCAGTAGATCGACATGCCTGATGCCCGGGCGACAGCGCGCTTCCATTCCACCGCTAAGTCAGGCAGCAAACCGTTCGGTGAAGGCTTGCGGCCGCTGGTCATTTCAGCGTGTGGAGATAGAGGGTTCATGCCGCCTCGCCTCCACTCACGGTTAGCGGGCTCATGGCCAGATACCTCCGGCGAGCGCGCGCAAAGATCGTCAATGCGGAAGGCAGGGCGATACCCGCTGTGGCGGCCAAATAACTGAGGGTGACGCCTGCATTGCCCCATCGAGGCGCAGTGAACACTGCCAGCAGCAGGGTAAGCAAGGCAACCGCCAGCGACTGCCAAAGATACGGCTCCCGCTTGAAAGAGCGCAATAGAATGCCCAGACTCTGCACCACGAAGCTGGCGCCGGCAGCCAGTACTAGTACCGCAAACAATTGCGGCGAAACCATGCGCGCCGCCAGCCGCGGAGCCGCGACAGTTAACAGCGCCACCATGGCGTCGGCGGCCAGGGCTATCAGAACGAACATGGACAGGGCCTGTCCCAGCGTGCGCAGGAATAGCCGGTCAAGCCCGCGGAACTCGTGCTTCGCGATCAATCGGCCGAATGGCGTAGCCTTGGTCGAGATCCAGGGCAGCACCAGGCCTGCTATATAGCCGGCAATGCTGAGCGACATGCCCATCCGTCCCGCTTCTACCGGCCCGCACAACGCAAAAAGGATGGGAATGAAGACTTGCATTGTGAAGTAAGAACACATGCAGGCGACAGCGATCCGCCATTGAAATGGCCAGACTTCGCGGCTCCAGCGGATGGAGACGTCGCGGACTTGATAACCGAACAATCCTGTCAGTAGACGCCGGCGCGCGGCCAAAAAGAATATACCGGTTCCAACCTGGCCCGTAATAACCAGCGCCGGCGAATAAAGTCCGTGATGCAGGAGCATGGCGATCCAAGCCAGCACCATGCCGGTTATCGCCTGCCGCAACCGCAGCGCAGCCACAGCGCGTACCTGCCCGCATCCATCCAGAAAAGAGTAGAAGGGCTGGCACCACAAGCCGGCCATCGATGCCATCACTGCTAATAGCCATGGCCCCTGCCAGGCTACTTGCACCGCTGACGGCCCGGCGTGACGCGAAAAGAAGAGCGCCCCGATCGGCGCCAGAATCATGCCCATTGCCGCGGCGGCCACGCTGTACCAGCGCACACTGAGCTGAAGCGCGGAAGCCAGCCGCGCGTGAGCCGCCGGATCGCCGCTCACACTGCCGTCCTCGTGCAATTCCACGTGAACACACTCGTGCGCGGCTATCTGCTGAATGACAAACGAGAAACCCAACTCGAAAATTATCTGCAGCGCGACCAGGCTAAGCAGCGAGTAGTAGTATCCCTGCTCGACGGGCGACAGGAAGCGGACGATCAGCAGAACCGTCACGGTGCTGCCCGCAATACTCACTACCCTCGCCAGAGAGGTAAAGGCGACGGCGCCATCCAGGCCCAGCGCTCGCCGAATTCTCATCGCGCTCCTCCGCCCCAAACCACTTCCAGCACCATGAGCCAGGAGCCAGCGTGGCGACGGAGAGTGCGTAGAATCTCGACGGCCTCGGTTGCCAGCGCAAGCACCAGCGCCAGCGGCAATGACACCAGCATCGCTCCCAGCACAATCCAGATTCTGAACTGTGATGTGGGGCGGTCGGGAACGGCCGCCACATCGACAACCTGCGCCTGCGCGCCCTGCCGCGCCTCGTCAACCCGCGCCATCTCTTGAAGTCGCATCAACAGGTTTACAACCGTCTCGCGATATTTCACCTCGCGCAGCGCGCGCATATATTCAAGACCCGCCTGACTTACCGTGCCCTTTGGCGCCACCAGGTCACCGCTGCGACGATCATGAGCCACATCCATGGCAGCCAACTGAGCCTCCAGGCTCGACAACTCCTGCCGCGAGCGCTCCAGGTCCGGATTTTCGTCGGCGGCAAACTGGCGCATAGACTGGATCTCGACCTGTTTGGCCGCAACCTGGGCACGCAAGACGGCTGCCGCAGCAATCATCGCGTGGGCTTGGCCGTCCATCTCAATCACGCCAGTGCGTTGCTCGGTCTGTTTCATTTCCTCTTCGGCGCGCGTCAGATTCTCGCGTGCGTCAGTCACTTGCCGTTCAAAGAAGAGTCTCCTTCCGGACGCCTCGTTTACTGCCAGGGCCGCCGACAAGCGCCGGTATTCCTCCACCCAGCCGTTGGCCATCTCCGCGGCCCGGCGCGGATCCCGGTCGGTCACCGAAAGGCGGATCAATCCGTCCTTCAGCCCGTTGTCGATATAGGTTTTTTTCTCCCACCGTTTGCGCGCCGACGACAGATACTTCGCGTGGTAGAACTCCTGAAGATGAAAGCGCGCTACCATCGCATCTCCCACCGTGCGGCTCTTCAGCAGAGATACCTGCAAGTCGTTGGGATTCTTAATACCCAGGGCGCTTGCGCCCACTCCAGCCATGGCGCTCATGCTGTTTAATTGCGCCATCATGGCCGCTCCTGCAGAACCGCCTTGCTGGGGCGGCAGGATGACCGTGGTGGCCATGTAGCGGCATGGCAGCAGCAAGGCAACCGCCGAGCCCAGACCAACGATGGCAAACGTGACGATGCCAACCATCTTCCTGCGGTTGATCGCCACGCGGATCACCGGCGGCAGAGTGCTGGTGGAGGTTTGGGATGCAAGTGCTGTGGGTTCCTGATCTTCTGTTGGCACGCGGAGCTTCCTTTTTGCAGCAGGTCGATTATTCCTTTAAGTCGCGCGGCGCTATCTTTGTGAAGTTCTGCGCCGCTTATTGCGGGTAAAAACTGATAGCCATCGCCACTGCCTACCACCAGTGGCAAAAGAATCAGTTGCGAGTGGACTTCTAGGCCACTCTGCCGAAACAGCACTCAGATTACCGGTGAAAGGATGTGCAAGAACGGGGAAATAGAGAAATCCACTTGTGCGAAAACGATTATGGGAAAACCCTCACGAGACTGTTCGATTTCGGAACAAGTCTCGGCTCCACTCGCAATTTTTTACTCGTTCCTCCGGCTGGATGTGTAAACAATAGAGCGTCTATGAGAAACCATTCATCTGCCCGCTCATTCCTTCGCCGCGCGATGATGCTCTGCGTCGCCGGTGCCGCGGTTCACGCCTTCTGCACGCTTGAATTGCAAGCACAATGTTCGCCGGACGACGATCCCGATTCTTACGGCTGCCAGGCGCAACAGGCTGTACCTTCAACGACTCAATCGCCGTCATCGCCTACCGTGCTGACCATGCAGGAAACTCCTCAACTGGGATCACAGCGTGCGGACCGCTCCACGAACGCCTCGGCCAACGAGAGCCTTTCTAACGGCGACAGTTACACTGAGCAGTCGTTGCGCAATGGAGCCAATCCGAGGCACAGGTTAATCTTGTCCTCTGAGCCTCCCACTGAGTTTCAGCGTTTTGTGGCCGCCTCCACGGGTCGTATGCTGCCCATCTATGGTGCCCGCCTCTTTGCCGAACAGCCGGTCTCATTCGGCCCCCTTGATCAGGCCCCCGCTCCGCAGGATATGTTGATCGGAGCCGGGGACGAATTGCGCATCCGCATCTGGGGACAGATCAACTTCAGCGCTAATCTGCGCGTGAGTCGCGAGGGAGATATTTACCTTCCCAAGGCTGGCGCCGTGCATGTTGCCGGCCTAGCGTATTCCGCCGTAACCAGCCACCTGCGCACCGCGCTAGAGCGGGTCTACCGAAACTTCGAGTTGAGTGTGGATATGGGCGAGATTCACTCTATCCAGGTGTATGTGACTGGGCAGGCGCGGCAGCCGGGCGAGTACACGGTGAGTGCGCTCAGCACGCTAGTGAACGCGCTCTTTTTGAGCGGTGGTCCATCCGGCGCCGGTTCCATGCGCCACGTCGAGTTGAAACGACAGGGCAAGGTGCTCACGGACTTTGATCTTTATGCACTGTTGGTGAAAGGCGACAAGACGGGCGATGTACAACTGCAAGCCGGCGATGTGCTGTTCATTCCCTCCGCGGGTCCGCAGGTGGCGCTGCTGGGCAGTGTTCGGCTGGCTGCCATTTACGAGCTGCGCGGACAGGTATCAATCGAAGAATTACTGAACACGTCGGGCGGCGAAACTGCGATTGCCTCCAACGGGCGTATATCTGTGGAGCGCATAGAAGACCACGCGCGACGCCGCGCCTTCGAACTGAATGCAGATGCGGTAGGACTGGCAACCTTATTGGCCGACGGCGACATTGTGCGCATTGATCCAATAATATCCAGCTATCGCGAGGCGGTCACGTTGCGTGGATCTCTGGCCAACCCGGGGCGCTTCTTATGGCATCAAGGCATGCGGCTCAGCGATCTGATGCCGGATCGCGACTCGCTTGTGACGCGCGATTACTGGTGGCAGCGCACCCAGCTCGGCCTACCGGCTCCGGAGTTTGCGCCCGTCGTTGCGCCCTCGCAGCCATTCGCGCAGGATAATTCATCCGGACCGGCTCAGAAGGCTTCGTACACCAACCCCTCGTACACCAACCCCTCGTACACCAACCCCTCGAATACCAAACCCTCGAATACCAATTCCTCGGGTGCGGCGAACGCTCTGGCCGGCATAGAAGTGAACGTCCACACGGGTAAAGAGACCGCTCTACTCCGTCCTGAGGCGCAAACCGACTGGGACTACGCTGTGATTGAGCGGCTGGACACGGCCACCATGTCCACATCGCTGATTCCCTTCGATCTCGGCAAGCTGGTGCTCGGCCGCGACGCTTCGCAGGACCTCGAACTTCAGCCCGGCGACATAGTCACCGTCTTCTCGCAAGACGACATTCACCAGCCCATGGACCGGCAAACGAAATATGTGCGGCTGGAAGGAGAGTTTGCGCGTGCTGGCGTGTACAGCGTCTTGCCCGGCGAAACTCTGCGCTCGCTTGTCGAGCGTGCCGGAGGCCTCACGGACAAAGCATATCTGTATGGGTCGGAGTTCACCCGTAAAAGCACGCAGGCGATTGAACAGCAGCGTTTGAACGAGTATGCCGATCATCTCGAGCATCAGTTGGCGCGCGGCTCGATCAAATTGGCCGGCTTAGGGAACGGCGGCTCTAACAGCAATTCGCAAGAGATAGGAACCCAGGGACAGGTCAACTCCGTCAACCGCGATCTTATCGCGCGGCTGCGCCAGATGCAACCCACCGGAAGAATCGTACTCGATTTACGCCCGCACAGCTCAGGAGTGAGCCAACTGCCAGAGACGCAGCTCGAGGACGGCGATCAGTTGCTGGTTCCGCCCACTCCCGCCACCGTTCAGGTAGTCGGCGCGGTTCTTAATCAGAATGCATTCCTGTATCGCAATGGCGCTCGCACAGGCGAATACCTTCACCTCGCCGGCGGCCCCAACCGCGACGCCGATCGCAGACAGACCTTCATTCTGCGCGCCGATGGATCAGTGACCGGCCATAACGTGGGCAAGTCGATCTTTTCCTCCGGCTTTAACAATGTGCGCCTCTACCCAGGCGACACCATTGTTGTCCCGGAAAAGAACATCGGCCCCGGCGCCATGCGAGAATTCCTGTCCTGGTCGCAGATGTTCTCCCAGCTGGCCCTGGGCGCGGCCGCCATCGACGTACTCAAGTAATCGGCCAGACGAACATTCTCGTAGCATCACTCCGATTTTCGGCAGATTGTTGCTGCTGAAAGAAAAGCATCGCAGATTACAGACGCGCGCTCATGCATGAGTCTGAGTCGTCATATCCGATGAGGACATCGAGCCACTTGTTTCGTTTCAACTTGCCTAGTCTCTTCTCATGAACACTCACGTTCCGCGCGGTATCTTGTCGCATCGCGCATAACGACCATCTGATTAGAGCCAACTCATTGAATGTCAGTAAAGGAACTTTTCCCAATATCGTCTCTAGGATCTTCCTATTTCTTTCCTCTCTCTTATATCCACAGCGAATGCGACGATGATGCAGAAGGAGACACTCTCATCAGTGAGAGGCCAAATCGATTGACTGTCCCGATCGGAGCTACGTCCGTTTTCACTGCTGGTGCGCTCGGGTTTTACCAACGCTCTGAATACCTATCTTGCTTTCGAGGTTCCCTTTATGTTGCAATCCACCCGCACATCTGCTTCGAACGACGTGTTCGTCGCGCCCATCCCAATCTCGGTGCAGTCGCGTCTCTTTCACGATACGACTGATCGAGAAACTCGCATCGAGAGCCCTACGGCCAGCGACTGGACTCTCTCATTGTCCAGAAGGATGGTAGATATGTTCATTGCGCTGTTGGTCCTAGCCGTTTTAGGGGTTCCAATGCTGGCGGTCGCATTGTGCGTGTGCCTGTCCTCGCCCGGACCTGCATTTTTCTCTCAGTATCGCGTTGGGAGGGGAGGGCGACTGTTTCGCATCTATAAGTTCCGCACCATGTCGTCCGGAGCAGAGGTCAATGGGCCCTGTCTCACCAGGAATGGAGATTGCCGTATTAACGGTATGGGACGATGGTTGCGCAAGCTCAAACTCGATGAGTTACCGCAGTTTTACAATGTTCTGCGCGGCGACATGAGCGTGGTTGGCCCGCGGCCCAAGTTGCCGCAGTACGCGGGGATTGTCAATATGCCCTATCGTCCCGGCATCACAGGCGCCGCTACGCTCAGTTTCCGTCACGAAGAGGAGATACTGAGCCGCGTTCACCCTAGCCGGCTGTATGATTTTTATAATCAGCACATCCGACCGCTCAAGGCACGCATGGACGTGCGTTATATGTGCAGGGCCACTTTCAGGAGTGATGTGCGCCTGGTCGGCGCCACATTGTTAGCTTGTCTGACGCCCGCGACAACTCCCGCTGTCTTTCGCCGTGCCTCGACGCAAACCATGGCTTTGCGGCCGATTGAGTACCGCGCCACTGTGGGTGATTGAAACTATGATATTTATTTACAATATTGAGCGTTTTGACAAAAAACGGTACATATATTAGTGTTTGTCTTGATCATGCGTGGATGCCCGCAGTCCATGGCACATCCACGCAGTCAGACGCCCGGCAGCGCGCTGGACTCGCTCTGCCGCTCTGGAATCTCACATGAAGGCCTTTCTTTTTGAACTTTGCGTCGAAACTCTGTTGGCCGCCCAGGCGGCTGAACAGGGTGGCGCTGACCGTATCGAGCTGTGCGAGAGACTTGATATTGGCGGAGTCACGCCCGGGGAAAAGCTGATAAGTGAAACAATCCAGGCACTTTCCATCCCCGTTCATGTGCTGATTCGTCCGCGCGGGGGGGATTTTGTCTATTCCGCTGCGGAATTTGACCTGATGAAGCAGCAAGTTAATAGAATCAAGCAGTCAGGTGCTGCCGGGGTGGCATTGGGGGTACTGCAGGGGGATGGACGTGTGGACGTGGCACGCAGCAGGGAGCTGGCGGAACTGGCCCGTCCCATGAAGGTGACCTTCCACCGGGCTTTCGACAGGTCACCGGAGATGGGCGAAGCGCTGGAAGCGGTGATCAGCACCGGGGCCGATTGCCTGCTGACCTCGGGCGGGGCACCCAATGTGCTCGCTGGCGCTAAGCAACTGAAAATGCTGGTCAAACAGGCTGGCGGACGTATTCAGATCATGGCTGGAGGCGGGCTGAAGCTGGCCTCCATGGTCGAGGTTTTACAGCAAACCGGCCTCCGCTGCCTGCACGGCTCGCTGACCCGCAGAGCAGGGGAGCGCTTTCCAAAGAGTGTCATCTCGGATCTGACAAACGGCCAGGCGTCTATTCTGGAGGACGATGTGCGCACAGCAGTGCGGCTGATGCAAGGGCATTTTGCCGCGGAAATGATATAGCCCACAGACCACCTCCCAAGTCACAAAGTGTCGTTCGAAGCACACTCAATTGGCATTTTTGAGGCTTTGGATTGCGCATTACGTGCGCATATAAGGACATGTAATTCTGTCATGCGGGTCTAGATTCCCCTTTTGTTCGCCTATCTTTGGGAAAAACGTACTAACTTATTTTTTATGAATAGATTATGGCAAATCATCCGACAACATTTGCAGATAATTACGAGGAGTTGACCTAGTCTTGTACTAGTCGAGTTGAAAGGGGATTTATGACGACGGTGAACATTTATGAGGCCAGGTCCAAGCTCGCCAAGCTGGTCAATCTGGCGGCGAACGGGACCGATGTGGTGACTGCGCGCAGGGGATACGCGGTGGCGCGGATCACCCGGCTTGAGACGGGAAAGCGTCCGATTCTTACCGGGCTGATGGAGGGCCAGGGCTGGATTGCAGATGACTTTGATGGTCCAATGCCGAATAAGAATCTGGCGAAGTTCATGGGGCGGCCATGAAGATACTTCTGGATACAAAGATTGTGTATTGGTGGTTTTACTCTACCAGTCGCATTCCGCCGTTAGCCATGGAACAAGTTCTCGCGGCGGAGACTGTGTATGTTTCCTCGGCATCGATTTTGGAGATTGCGGTCAAAGGCAAGCTGAGAAAGGTTGCTTCTGATCCCATGCGCCTGGCACAGTTCATTGTGAAAACCGGATTTCACGAGCTGCCGATTACAGCAAGACATGCGGCGACGGTGGCGAGACTGCCGCCGCTTCTAAGCGATCCGTTTGATCGATTGCTGATTGCGCAGGCGATGAGCGAGCCGGTGCATTTGATTACTACGGATGAGCGGTTGAGGGAATATAGCGAGTTGGTGGTGGTGGTGTGAGGGGGGCGTGGAAATATCCCTGATGAAATTCCCAGGATCTAATTTGATCGTCTCTACCATGGCTACTGGCATGATAGACCCAATTCGTCCTGGCCTTACGGGGCGGGGTGGATGGGGGTGGGACGACAAAAACAGCAAGTTGGCTCCCGCTGCGCGGGAATCGCGAGTTGGCGAGTTAGCGGATTTGAGCGCGATGTCGTCGCGCTGGTTGATTTCTAAAAAACTTGGTGATGCGTTCCCAGGGTTGAATCCCTGGGCTATTTTCACGTTCTCCCTACGGGAGGAGTGGGGTGTATGGGGATGGGGCAATAATGGCCCGGGCCTGAAGGCCTTATAGATTTGCATTCTTTCAGGGGGCTGAACAGGCTGCGGAAAAAGGGCTTTATTCAGGCGAATAGTGCGAAAAGCATACCTCAGGGGCTAAAGCCCTCATTGATTAGATAGGCTTTATACCGGGCATAAATCCCCGGCCTACCGCCCGAATGAGTTTTTCCGCAGCCTGTGAAACCCCCTGCTCCCTCCGAAAAAACTACCGCAGGGGCTAAAGCCCAACATTTATTTTGTTGCTTACGGCACGACTAAAGTCGTGCCCTGACGCTTCTTGCAACTCCGAATGAATTTTTCCGTAAGCTGTGAAGTCGTGCCCTGATACAAAGCATGGATGATTAAGGTTCGTGGTATCCCACCCTAGTGCTAAGACCGTGTGATTGGTAATTGTGCCTGGATATGCGCGGGCGAGGACGCCCGCACAACAGCCGGCCGGGAGGCCGGCGATCCATTTGCCGGGAGGCCAGCGATCCATTTATTGAGCTTTATGCGCGGATGATGCGGATACCCTGTCGCTCGAAGGGAGCCAGCGCTTCGGGGGAGGCGCTGGTGTCAGTGATCAGGATGTTGATCTCGCTTGCCTGACAGATGAATGCGGGGCTGACTTTGTTCAGCTTGCTGGCATCGGCTACCACGATGACCTGCTTGGATTGCTTGAGCATCTTTTGGTAAACCAGCGCTTCGTCGGCCTCGAGCGTGGTGGCTCCGCGCTCGGCATCGAGGCCGGTGACGCTGAGGAAGACCTTGTCCATGTAGACGTTGTCAAGGAAGGTGAGCGCGGCGTTGCCGGTGAGCGAGAAGGACCAGGCCCAGGGCACGACGCCGCCGGTGAGATAGGTGCGGATGCCGGGCTGGTTGCAGAGTTCCATGCCGATGTTGATGGCGTTGGTGACAACCTGAATTTTTTCGCGATGGCGGAGGCTGCGGCCAATGTGGGTGGTGGTGGTGCCGGCAGTGAGACCGACGGTCTCGTTGGGCTGGATGAGCTCGGCGGCGGCGAGGCCGATGCGGCGCTTTTCCTCGGCGAAGCGCTGCTCGCGGGCGAGGAAGGAGCTGTCGTAGCGGAAGGGCTCGTAGAGGAGCGGCTCGACGAGGGTTGCGCCGCCGTGGGTGCGGCGAATGAGGCCGCGGCTTTCCAGCCGGGCGAGGTCGCGACGGATGCTGGGCGCAGACGAGCCGGCGACCTCAAGAATCTCTTCCACGGTGGCGGAGCCGGTGCGGAGGAGGAATTTGATGATGAGTTCACAGCGTCGATTGAGTGTATCGGCCATACGGGACCGATTCTAACCTTTCGGAGCGGGAAAAAGGAAGCCTGAGCGAGGTTTTTTTGAGCGATATGCAAAATATTTTGGGAATTCAGTCAAGTATTTGACCAACTTCTTCGTATATGATCGATTTTGGGGCTAAATCGGAGGCTAGAAGGGCTCTGTGCCAAAATGAGCGTTTTCAAAAGTTTTGCCCACGAAATGTTGCGCGAAATCTATGAACAGCCAGCCGCATTGCGCCGGACGTTGGGCCTGTATCTGGACGGTAACGAGCTGCGCGCGGAGGTGGCGGATAGGCTGGCGGGATGGGCAAACCCGGCCGGCGAGGTGCTGATTGCCGCCTCAGGGTCCAGCCGGCACTCGGGACTGGCGGGCGAGATTCTGCTGGAGGACCTGTGC
Organism: Occallatibacter sp.; assembly: GCA_050013195.1. Taxonomy (GTDB): domain Bacteria; phylum Acidobacteriota; class Terriglobia; order Terriglobales; family Acidobacteriaceae; genus Telmatobacter. Next base: position 8,797 of record JBEKFS010000030.1, on the reverse strand, counting down.
GGGCTGGCGGTGGATGTGGAGTACGCCAGCGAGTACAGTTGCCGGGGCGGACGAGATCCACGGCGTCCGGCGGTAATCGTAGTTTCGCAATCGGGGGAGACATCGGACACGCTGGCGGCACTGCGCGAGGTGAGCCAACGCGGCGAAAAGACGCTGGCCATCACCAACGCGGACTTGTCTACCATGGCGCAGGAGGCCGGCGTCTCCATGCCGCTGGCCGCGGGCGTGGAAAAGGCGATTCCGGCGACGAAGAGTTTTACGTGCCAGTTGGCGGTGTTGTTTCTGCTGGCTCTTTACGAGGCGCGGCGGCTTGGCCGGATGGATGCAGCGGAGCTTAAGGCCAACATTGCGCGGTTGCAGGCTTTGCCCGGCGCAATCGAAGAGCAGCTCGACGGTTGGCGTGAGCAGATGGCTGCGCTGGCACACAAGTACAACTCCGCCAATACATTTTTATTTTTGGGGCGCGGCATTCACTACGCCATTGCGCGCGAGGGCGCGTTGAAGCTGAAGGAGGCCTCGTACGTTCATGCCGAGGGCTACCCGGCCGGCGAGTTGAAGCATGGGCCGAACGCGCTGGTGAGCGACCGCGTGCCGCTGGTGGTGCTGGCTACCGTGGACCGCACCAACGAAGCTTCGATTGTGCGCTATGAGAAGACGGTGCAACTGCTCGTAGATATGAAGGCGCAAGGCGCAAAGGTGATTGCCCTGGCCAACGCCGGCGACCGCGATGTGGCGGAGCTGGTCAGCGATTGCGTGGAGGTGCAGCCGGCGAGCGAGTATTTATTGCCGATTGCCGAGGTGATTCCGCTGCAATTGTTCGCGTACTTCATGGCCATCGAGCGCGGCGTGGATGTGGACCGGCCAAGGAATCTTTCCAAGGCGGTCGTCGAGAAGTAGACGTCCTTCCGAGGTCCGAGAATCCAGATCTCCGCCCTACAGACCTGGGCACCCAAAGTGTTTTAAACAAGTGCCGCAAGTTAGCCTCCGCTACGCGGAGTTAGCAAGTTAGCGGAAGTTCCATTCCCGGCGAGTCAGTGAAGCCTATGACAAATTACACGCAGCGGGTTTATGAACCACTTTCTAACTTGTAGAATTTGTCAATAACTTCTACCACGCCCAATACAAGCTGTATCAAGTTACGGAGTACTTACCGTTGGCGATGTCCTGGGCGGCTTCGAGGAGGTTTTCCGGGCGGCCTAGATCGCGCCAGTAACATCCATCGGCGTGGAAAGCTATGATCTTTTCTTCATGGGCAGCAAGATGGAGGTAAGCGTCGATGATGGAGAACGCGCCTTGCTCTTCCATCTTTGCGAAGATATCGGGAGAGAGGATGTGGATTCCGGAGAAGGCCAGGACTTGTAACTGTTGCGCAGGACGCACTAATTGGTCCAGTTGAGATTCAGCCTCTCTGTCGCGCATAACTCGATGGCCGCAGAGTTGGCCTTGCTCGTCGAAGAGTAGATAGCGCGAAGTTACACGCTGCTGAACTGCCAGCGTTGCGAGGGCGTGCTGCTGCGCGTGAAAGCGCATCATGCGCCCCAGGTCGATGTTGCTGAGGACATCTACGTTGTGCAGGATAAAAGGCTCTGGGGCAGTTCCGGCGGGTTCCATGAAATAATACGCGGCTTTCTTCAGGCCGCCTCCGGTGTCGAGCAAGTTATCTTCGAGAGAAACATCAATCCTCATGCCGAATTTGTCGTGAGATTTGAGGTAATCGACAATCATCTGCGCATGATGATGCGCGTTGACGATGACATCAGTTACACCAAAGGAACGCAGGCGCGAGAGGGCGATCTCCAGCATCGTATGGCCGGCAATGGTGACCAGCGCCTTGGGACGGTCGTTGGTGAGCGGACGCAGGCGCGTGCCCAGACCGGCGGCGAGGATCATGGCCTTCATCGGCGCATCTTCTCCTGTTCGAGATGCCGGACCTCGACTTCCACGGCGCTGTCGGCACGCAGATGCCGCGCCAACTGCTCGGCAAGATACACGGAGCGGTGCTGGCCGCCGGTGCAGCCGAAGGATACCATGAGACTTTTGAAACCGCGGCTTTGATAACTGCCTACGCTCGAATCCACAAGCGATTGCACGTTGGCCAGATACTGGTGGACGCTGGGCTGTTGATTGAGATAGTCGATTACGGATGAGTCCTTGCCGGTTAACTGCCGGAACTGTTCTTCACGCCCGGGATTGGGAAGACAGCGCGCATCGAAGATGTATCCGCCGCCATTACCTGATTCATCGGTGGGCATTTCGCTGTGGAATGAAAAACTAAAGATACGCACTTTCAAACGCTCCGCGGAAGAAGCCAGGCCCTGCAATTTCTCCGAGGCCAGCATGCCTTGCAGCGCTTCAAGCAGCGCGGGCAAAGCGATGGGCAACTTGACGTTATGAGCCAGCCAGCGGAGATTCTTGAGCGCAAAGGGCACGCTCTGCAGGAAATGCGCCTTGCGCTCATAAAACCCACGGAAGCCATAAGTGCCCATGGCCTGCAGTATGCGCACATAAACGTACGCGTAATAGTGCTCCATGAAGGCGTCGCGGTTGAGGTCGATGTAACCAGCTAGGCAGGCGAGATAGTGGTCCAGCAGCTCCTGACGCAACTCGGGCGGCAGATCGGCCTTGCCATCGTAGAGCAAAGAAGCTATATCGTATTGCAGCGCGCCTTTGCGTCCGCCCTGATAGTCGAGAAAATATGGCCGGCCGTCGCGCAACATCACATTGCGCGATTGGTAATCACGATAGAGAAAATAATCGCACTTGGCGGCCAGCAGAAACTTTGTGAGCCGGGTGAAATCATGCTCCAGCGCCTGTTCGTTGAAAGGGATGCCGGCGAGGCGCAAAAAATAATATTTGAAATAGTTCAAATCCCAGGCGATGGACTGGCGGTCAAAGCGATCGCGGGGATAGCAGACCTTGTAATTCAGGTCACGGCCGGCCTCGACCTGAAAACGCGGCAGCACGGCTACCACCTTGCGATAGGCTTCAATGGCCGGCGGAGCGATGGCCGCACCGGAGCGATTGGCAACGAGAAAATCGAAGAGCGTGGTGTCGCCCAGATCTTCTTCGAGGTAAGCTCCCTGGCTCAAATCCTCCGCATAAATCTCCGGAACCGGCAATCCGCGGCGGCGAAAATGCCGGGAGAACTCAAGGAATGCGACATTCTCTTCGCGCACGGGATAGAGGATGCCGATGGCTGATTTTCCTCCGCCGGAGAGGCGGATGATGGCGCGCCCGGAGCCGCCGAGTTGGCCCTGAAGCGGCTGAACCGATTCGGCCGGGACCCGGTAATGCTGCTCGAAAAGCCGATTTAGAACGTCCATAGGCTTCTTTCCATCCGTTGGTCAGGCTGCTACACAACGATACTCAGTTGGGGCCGGCGGGCGCAAGGAGGCGGGCGCAAGGAGGCGGGCGAAAGGAGGCGGGCGAAAGGGCTCCGCCATAGCCGCAATTAAAATAACGCGGCGAAAGTGGGGCACCTATATTTTTTTGAACAGGTGCCGCAAGTTGGCCTCCGCTGCGCGGAGATAGCGAGTTGGCAAGTTGGCAGATTGCGGCTACCAGTTTCATCCTCCCGCAGGTCAGCAGATCGGGTGGACAACTGACACAATCCAGATTTCAGCGAGATTTCTTAGCCTGCGACACTGGGGCGTTCCCTTCAAAATGCGCCTCGATCTCTTCCAGGGTTTTGCCCTTGGTTTCAGGCAAGAAGAAGGCCGCGACGATGAAGTAGATCACCGTGAAGCCGGCGAAGAGGAAGAAGATGGACGAGTAGCCGTGCTTGCTGACGAAGGGCAGGAAGATTCCGGCGAGGGTGGTGGAGGCCAACAGGTTGAGGACCAGCGCGATGCTCATGCCGTTGGAGCGGATGCGGGTGGGCATCAGCTCGGAGAGGGCCAGCCACACGCAAACGCCCGGACCCACGGCGAAGAAACCCATGAACAGGAAGAGTCCCAGAGCTACCAGCCAACCGTGACTTTCGCTGGGCACCTGACCGACCAGGGCTTTCTCGATCTTCAACGGCGCGGATTGCGCGGCTTGAAGGTTGCCGAGAGGGTTTTTGAAGAGGGCCAGAACTTTGTTTGGAGGCACGCAACTGGCGCGGGTGATTTCGATGGGCCGTGAGGCGGGATCGTCGGAGCGCACAAAGCTGGTGGCGGCGGTGAAGTCGCCATAGGAGTAGATGATGGCCAAGGATGCGCGGTTACGATCGATCTGGTCTGTAGAGGTGGCTTGCGCGGCTAGTAATTGGCTGGCCTCGGCCGGAGTGAAGCGCAGCTTCAGTTCCTGATTGGGTGTGACCAGCGCCTGGACTTGAGAACGCGCGTCGAGACTGAGCGTCTCGGAGTTGTGGAATAAAATGCCCACGGCGAGCAGAGAAATGATGATGCCGCTGGTGCCCAGCGTGAGGAGAAACTTGCGCCCCTTGCGATCCACCAACACCATGCCCACCATGGTGAGCAGGAAGTTCATGGACATGAAGATGACCAGACCCCAGTGGGCATGCAGATCGGAGAGGCCGCTTTGCAGCAGGATGGCTCCGTTATACGCAATGATGGAGTTGATGCCGGTGGTCTGGGTGCAGAAGAGGACGAGGCAGGCGAGAACGAAGGGCACAACGTACTTGCGGCGCAAGAGCGATTCTTGTACCTGCTTGCCTGTGGCGCTGACGGTGGAGGCGCTGCGCGCAGCCTCTTCCATCTCGTGTAACTCGACGGCGGCTTGCTGCTCAGAGCGGGAGCGCAAGAGTGCCTCGAAGGCCTGTTCCTTTTTGCCGCGTTTGAAGAGCCAGCGCGGCGATTCAGAGACCAGCAGACTGCCGAGCAGGAAAAGGATGCCGGGAGGCAGAGCAACCCAGAAAAGGTTGCGCCATGCGTGATCCTTGTAGGCGAAGAGCGCCGCGGCGTCGCCGGTATTGGCCACCGCCATTACGCGATAACTGAAGTAGATGCCGATGAGAGCGGCGAAGACCATCGACGAGACGGGCAGCCATTGAAAGACAGCCGTTCCCTTGCCGCGGTCAGAAGCGGCCAAACACTCGGCCAGATAGAGCGGCACCACGACGCCGATCAATCCGCCGCTGATGCCTTCCAACAGGCGGCCGAAAAACAACAGCGCATAGCCGTGCGAGAGGGCGATCATGGGAATGGCGATGACAAAAGCGACGCCGCAGAGGTTCATCAGCGGCTTGCGTCCCATCCAGTCGGCCAGCATGCCGGCAAAGAGCGTGGAGAAGACACCGCCCAGCATCATGGCCGCGACAATGACGGAAAGCTCCGCAGTGGTTCCCTGGAATGTAGCCGCCAGATAGGGCAGCGCGCCACCGACGAGGCCGATATCCATGCCAAAAAGCAGGCCGCCCAGCCCGGCGACCACAAGGAGAAAAAGGTTGTAGCCGCGCTTGGTGGAAAGGTTGGCTGGCAGGTTTACGGCGGCTGGAGCTGTCTTTGTCACGAGAAGTGTCCTCTTGCGCAGTTTATGCTCTCGACTGACGCGCGCGATACGGCTGGCTGGAGATCATCTGGAATCCGAACCATGTGGCGCAATTCAGGTTGAGGAACAGAACGCAATTCCAGTTTACAATCACCGCCTGGAGATAAGAGCTTCATTGTGAAGAGGTGAAGTTATTGGAAATGCAGGAGTTTTCTGCACCAAATGATTCCTTCGGATGCGGGGTTGTCCTGCTGTTTGCCTTCACAGCCCACTCAGACAATGCAGGCCGGTCATGGCTGGTCCGGCGCGGCGTGCTGCTATGAGAAGGGGGCGCCAGGAACGGCCATCCATCCATCGGAAATAGGCGTAAACTGAGGCAATGGAACCCGCAACAGCCCATTTATTTCAGGACTGCATCCTGTTTTGAGCGGGTTGCTCGCAGCCGTCAGTGTTGGTCCCTTTCATGGACTCAATCCTGAGGCGGGCCGCGGGTTCAGCGGAGAACGCGCATGAGCACTACGCAGATGAACAGCCGCAGAGATTTCCTCAAGCAATCTCTCAGCGGAGCTGCATTCTTGTGCGTGAGCGGCGCGATGGAACCGACGGCATCCGCGGAACCAGCGGCCCCGGAACCTGTTGCGGCGGGGGAAAAATCCAGGGTCGTTGTCGCGCACGATGCGTTGCTGCGCGGCACGGGATCCACGGTGGATTCACAGCGAATGCTGGCGCTCGTAGATCGCGCCGTGCAGGCGCTCTTCGATCGCGATCATCCGGTTGAGGCATGGAGAAAACTGGTTCGCCCCGGCGATACGGTCGGCCTGAAGGTGAATACGCTGGGAGGCCGCGGAATCTCAACCAATGTACAGCTTGTTTCGGCCATCTGTGAACGGTTGCAGGAGGCCGGCGTCAGGGCCTGGGACATCGTGGTTTGGGACCGCGACAGCGAAGAGATGGAACGCGCCGGATTTCATATCGTGGAGGGCGGCGACCGTGTGCAATGTTACGGAACCGACCGCGTGGGCTACGAAGAGGAACTGGCGGCGTGGGGCAGCGTGGGCGGTTGCCTATCGAAGATTCTCACCCGGCGTTGCAGCGTTCTTATTAATGTCCCTGTGTTGAAAGACCACGACGGCGCGGGCGTCACTATCGCCCTCAAGAATATGTACGGCGTGATTCATAACCCCAACAAGTACCATCCGAACGGCTGCAACCCCTACGTGGCGGATTTAAATATGCTGCCGGAGATACGCTCGAGAATGCGGTTGACCATCTGCGACGCGACCACCGCAATGTATGAGGGCGGGCCGGGCTACAAGCCGGAACACAGTTGGAATGCAAACACCCTGCTCGTCTCCACCGATCCGGTGGCGCTGGACCATACGGGCTGGAAGATGATTGAGCGCAAACGCGCCGAAAAGGGATTGAAGACTCTGAAGGCCGAGGAGCGAGAGCCAATTTACATTGCGACCGCGGCTGATGGCGAACATGGGCTGGGAACAAATGATCCTAAGAAGATTTCACTTGTCGAGAAATAAGCGAAAGACGCGCACGTCCAAATTGTTGAGAAGAGGCTGAATATGTTCGGTGCGTTGAATGTCGAAGATATGGTGAAGAACCCGGAAGGACGCCCGGTGGATCGCCGCTCGTTTATGAAGTGCGCGCTGGCGTCGGGCGCGGCGTTGGGTATGGCTGGTGTTGCGGAGCCCGCCACTGCGAGTCCATTCGGCGCGGCTTCCGAGGCTCAGGATGATGCGCGTTTTATTGTTGAAGCAAAGTTCTATCAGAAGCTGCCGAATCGCAAGATCAAATGCAAGCTATGTCCGCGCGAATGCACGGTGGGAGACAAGGAGCGGGGTTACTGCGGCGTGCGCGAAAATCGCGGCGGCACGTACTACACGCTGGTTCACTCGCGGGTGTGCGCGGCGCACGTCGATCCCGTCGAGAAGAAGCCGCTCTTCCACTATTTGCCGGGAACGAATGCCTTCTCAATAGCCACGGCCGGCTGCAATGTTAACTGCAAATTTTGCCAGAACTGGGAGATTTCGCAGTCGCGTCCCGAACAGATTCCCGCCGATTATGTTTCTCCGCAGCGCGTGGCTGAAATTGCCCAGCATTATAGCTGCCCAACGATTGCCTTCACGTACAGCGAGCCGGTCGTCTTTGCCGAATACCTGATGGACGCTGCCGATGCGGGACACGCCGCCGGAGTGCGCAGCATCGTGGTGTCAAACGGCTATATGCAGGAAGACGCGTTGAAGGCGGCCTACGGAAAGATGGACGCCGTCAAGATCGATTTGAAATCCTTCACCGAGTCGTACTACCACAACGTGGTCACCGGCCAACTGAAGCCGGTGCTGGATTCGCTGGTCACTCTGCGCAAGATGGGCAAGTGGACGGAGATCGTCTACCTGGTGCTACCTACGCTCAACGACAGCGATGCGGAGTTTCGCGGCCTGGCGCAATGGATCAAGACAAACCTGGGAGCGGATGTGCCGCTGCACTTCACGCAGTTTCATCCCGAGTACCTACTGAAGAATTTGCCCATTACGCCGGTGCCCACTCTGGAACGCGCCAAGGCGATTGCCGACGCAGAGGGACTGCACTACGTATATATTGGCAATGTACCGGGACATCCGTCGCAGAACACTTACTGCCCCAAGTGCCGCAAGATGCTCGTGGAACGCGTGGGGTTTACGGCCGACCAGGTATTAATCCACAAGAACAGTTGCCCATTCTGCCAACAGCCGATTCCCGGCATCTGGCACGCATGAAACGCAGAGGAGGGTTCGCATATGAACATCGACCTAAATCCAAGCAGCCTTTGGATGGCTGCGCCACTGCTGGCTTTGCTGGTGTTTACGCCGATCAAACACGTTAGCGCAGGAGATCAACAAAAAGTGAGACAAGCAGCTGTTGCAGGCAGTTTTTATCCTGCTGACCCCAAGGTACTTTCCTCAATGATCGACGGCTTTCTGGCCAAGGTCACCGGGCCGCATATTACCGATCCGATTCTTGCCGTGGTGGCGCCGCATGCAGGCTACGAGTACTCCGGGCCAGTCGCCGCCTACACCTACGCCCAATTGAAGGGACACAAGTACACGCGGGTCGTGGTGATTGCGCCGTCGCACTATGTGTCCTTTGACTTCTCCTCCATCTACGATGGAGACGCCTACGCTACGCCGCTGGGAAACGTGCCGGTGGACAAGGCCTTCGCGCAAAAGCTGGTGAAGATGAGCTCGACGATGAAGCTATCCAGCCAGGGACACGATCCCACATCGGCAGGAGGCGAGCACGCGGTTGAGGTTCAACTTCCCTGGCTGCAAAAGGTGCTGGGCAATTTTGAAGTTGTGCCCATCGTCATGGG
>JBEKFS010000029.1:0-41300 GCA_050013195.1 Occallatibacter sp. | reverse complement strand
GGAAACAATTTTCCGATAAATCGTTTATTACATATAAGATACAGAAAATTAAACATTGCCAAACCTATAAATAACTTCTTTACTGTCAATTGTTGATGGTGGAGGCGGCGGGAGTCGAACCCGCGTCCGAAATCGCTGTCAGCCAGGAGTGTTCATGTTTTGCCCGGTTCCTTTTGGGTTCGCCCCCGGCACTCAGAACGGGCAAGATGTGCCGAAAACTAGTCCGATGATCTTACGCAAGCAACACGGACCGAGCTGCTTACGCCAGCCCACTGTATGACGTCCGCTCACAGCCCATAGGCAAAGCCGTGGAAGACGGCAACTTAATTAATTAAGCTGCAAGTGCCAGATTATCGTTGGCAACTTTTGTTTTGCAGGCGATTACAGGTGCCCACACCCTGACATGACTCCTAAGCCACAATCGATCCCGTCGAAACCGTGACGCCCCCAATGCAGGGAAATACCGGGCCAACTGGCTCGTGCTGCTTCTTTCATTCTACGCCAATTCAGTTTTAGCCGCCCGCTACTGCTTCTCCAGATCGATGCTCTCGTACTCGTGCCGCGCGATGGCCGCGCGAATCTGCGCGGGGGTCTTGCCCAGTTTGGTCTGCTGGTAGGCGAAGAAGCCTTCTTTGGCGCAGGTGTCGCACTCGGTTGAGTGTATGGTCTCATAGCAACTGCGCAGGCTGGTGTGGCCCAGCGAGCGGTCGCAACGGCAGTTGCAGGGAAGCTGGTAGATTACGCTGCTGATCTTGATTGCCTGCTGATAGGCGTGCACCTGCCACGGATAGCGGAAGTGTTCGCCGGTCAGTTGGGCGCCGGAGAGAATCGGCGGCAGGGCGCTCACCTTGAGCGGCGCGGAGGGATGATAGGCGGGAATATCGTCGGCCGGGTTCGACCACTGCGCAAAGCTTGCGGCTGTCACGGCACAGACTGCCAGAGCGAGTACCCAACGGCGCTTCATCCAGTTGTTCGTCATAAGACCTTCCTGGCGCCTATTTTAGACTGAATCGAGTACGAATCGAAAATCGGAGCCGCGATTTGAAGTATAAGAACAATATGCGCGTCATTGATTGCGCAAAAAAAAGGCGGCACGAACGGTCTTGCTGTTCGTGCCGGGAGGCCAGTGACGCAAACTACTTCCAGTGCGAAGGATGCCTCCTCCATCACTGGAATATATACAGCATAGCATAGATTCAGAGTATGTCAAATACAAAAATCGAAATTATTTTACGCCTGACGACAAGCAATCCTCTGAAACAGAACAACGTTCCATATCGTGACACTTTCAGGTGGCAAACGGTGCCATCGGTAAATATCAAAGCAGATAAGAACATCGTAAGCTGTTTTATATCTTGTATTTACTTGTCATTACGAACATTTTATCCACAAGCCTTCGGCGGGTTCAAGGCGGGGGTATTGCTGCCGCTTAGGCGTCTTTTTGGCATTTGACAGCTCTCGACCGGCTCCTGAAGTCAGCCAACGATGTTTACCAGGCGGATTCATGCAAATATCCAGATTTCTGGATTCACAGGCCTTTTCCAGGCTGTTGTGACAGGCGTAGAGCCGGACGAACTGCCCTGGGCGCCGTCAGACCAGCCGATTCACGATTGCTGCAAGATCGAAATCCTTTACGGTCAGGCCTCCGGCATCCCACCCCAGCGACGAAGACCTGTCGCTGGGGACCCCGGCATCCCACCCCAGCGACGAAGACCTGTCGCTGGGGACCCCGGCATCGTGCGAGACCAACCCCAGCCGCACCTTGTTGTAGCGAATGTCAATATCCGGATGGTGGCCGGCCGCTTCAGCCCGCTCACCCACCAGATTGACAAAGGCCAGAGCGGCAAGGAAATCCTTAAAGGTAAACGTACGCGTCAACTCTCCCTTTTCGATCCGCCACTCTGACAGAGCGCCCAGATGAGAAGCAATTTCTTGTTCGGACAATACGCGCATGGATCTGCTCCTTCCATGGAATCAATTGACTTCCGCCATTACTCAATGCTTGCCTCAACCCTACTGCTTTTGCCGCATTGCGCGCCGGGCTGCGGCCCAGCCTTCCTTGATGATCTGGCGAGCACGACTCACCGCCAGCGAGTCCGCGGGCACGTCTTTGGTGATGCAGGAGCCGGCCCCGACGTAGGCTCCATCTCCCACGCTTACCGGCGCCACCAGCGTGGAATCGCTGCCGATAAAGGCATCCTTGCCGATGCGCGTAGTGTGCTTGTTCACGCCGTCATAGTTGCAGGTGATGGTCCCTGCGCCGATGTTGGTTCTCTCGCCCACCTCAACATCGCCAAGGTAAGTGAGGTGGCCGGCCTTGGCGCCCTTGGCCAGCCTGGCTTTCTTGGTTTCGACAAAATTGCCGATGTGGACATCTTCGCCGATCTCGGTGCCCGGACGCAGATGCGCGAAGGGGCCGATTTTGGCGCCATCCGCGATTGTGCTCTCGCTCAGCACACAGCTCTGACGAACCAGCACATCGCGGCCCAGAGTGCAGTTTTCAATCACGGTGTACGACCGGATATGGCAACCGGCGCCGATTTTGGTGCGGCCCAGCAACTGCACAAACGGTTCGATCACTGCGTTGGCCGCAATTTCCACCTCGGCGTCAATCACGCAGGTCTCGGGCCGCTGGATTGTCGCGCCCGGGCCTTTAGAATTCGAATCCACTGTAAAACTCCTCTAGAACAAACTCACTCATCTCTTCTCTCCCATTGTAGTTTCCCGGTTTGAGGCGCTGAACGGCGCAGAGGCGATGCTACTGCCTCGCAGAATAGGAGATTTGGTCATGCGGTTTTGAGCGTTAGAACCTTGCGCCAGCAGCGAAAAAGCGGGCTTTTCAGGCGAAAATAAGGCTTTTTTCGGTGATTTTCGGAGGCCATTCCTTACGATATGGGAGATTTTGGGACTGAAATATTTCCGCAGGCATTGATTCCATTTGGGGGTGGGGTGCCTTTCTGGTAATGGTTTTGACGGCTTTTTGTTGTCGGTTTAGTCATCATGGTGCGGACCATTTTTTCACTCCAGATTGATTGTGCGCCTTGCAAGGGAAATAATCTGCATACATCTGGATCAGGGATCAGAAAAACCTACTGGTTGAAATTCGTGGTATCCCACCTTGGCCGCAAAAACAAAGACGCGGCGAGGGTGGAGCACCCTTTTTGACTTACTGCGTTTTCTCTTCTCCCGGCTGCCTGGGCATCGGAATCGTAATATCCACCGTCTGCACCGGCCCCAGCTTCAGTTCGTCCAGCCCGGGCTTGATCTCCGGCCCGTTGCCCACTACCAGAATGGCCAGCTTGTCAGTATGGATATACTTTTTCGCCACCGCGTTCAGATCGGCCACCGTCACTTTTTCCAGCGCGGCCCGGTAGGTTTCAAGGTAATTGGCCGGGTAGCCGTAGAACTCGAGGCGCACTCTTTCGGCCAGCACCTTCTCCCGCGTGTCGTAGCGGAAGAGGAAGGAGTTGAGAATGTTGTCCTTGGCCCGCGCCAATTCTTCTTCGGTAAAGGGCCGCGTGGTCAGGCCGTTGATCTCCGCCAGCGCGGCTGTGGTCGCGTCCACCGTCGAAGCGCTCTTGGTCAGCACCATGGCGTGGAACTCTCCCGGATGATCCCATGCGTAGCCATAGCTGCCGCCCACGGCATAGGCCAATCCCATCTCGGTGCGAATTTTCTGGAACATCCGACTGGCAAAGCTGCCACCCAGAATCTCGTTCACCCACAATCTGGACGTTCGATTGGTTCACATCCTCTTTGTCGATGAAGTAGACGCCGGGCTTGGGACCGGCAAAAACATCGTGCCGCGACGGTGCAATCTTCACCGCCGGCAATCCCTCGAATGCCGCGCGCAGCTTGGCTTCCATCGCCGCCGGATCAAAGTCGCCGCTGATGGAGACAATCAGCTTGCCGCCGATGGAGCGGTCGTGCCACGCCTTTAAATCCTCCAAACCAACTGCGCCGATGGTAGCCAGCTCCGGCTGCCGGGTGTAGGGGCTGTCAGGACCATAGACTAATTTCGACGACTCCCGCCCGGCAATCTCGGCTTCGTCGTCGTTGCGCCGGACGATGCTCGTGGCCTCTTGCTGTTGAGCCAGTCGCATCTTCTCCATATTGAATTGCGGGTGAAACAGCAAATCCATGGCCAGAGAAAGAACCTGATCGGAGTCGCCCTTCAGGGAATCCCATGAGAGGGCCGTGGAATCCACGTCTGCGCCGGTTTCGATGTGCGCTGCCTTGGATTCCAGCAGGTCGTCGAGAGCATCGCCGTTCAGCTTGGCGGTGCCGCTGGTGCGCCATGCCTGCGCATAAATCCCCACCAGGCCGGTCTTGGCCTGGTCTTCGTCCCGCGAGCCGCCGGGAATCAGCACTGAACCCGACACAAAGGGCAGCTCGTGATCCTCCTGCAAAAAGAGAACGATGCCGTTCTTGAGTTCAATGCGCTGCGGCTGGTGGGGTTTGAACTCGTGCAGCTTCGGTGTGGGAATCTTCTCCCATGGCTTGGAGGGCTTGGCTTGCTGGACGGGGAGTTGAGTTGCAGGCGCGGTATTAGCAATAAATGGAGGAGTGGCAGCAGGCGCGAGAGATTGTTGCGCCGTATGATTGCAGCCGACGAGAGCAACGCCTATCAATCCAACGAGGACAATCGTCACAAAAGATATTGCCTTTTTATGCTGCGAAAATAATCTGAATTTCAAGTTAGAGCGAGAAAAACTTCCCTCAGGGGCTAAAGCCCAGGTCTTTTTGGGGCTTTTTACGGCACGGCTGAAGCCGTGCCCTGACGCTTCTTGCTCCACCATTTGCATCCCCTCGGCGGCTAAAGCCGCATTCCATTTGAAGCGCTTGACGGCACGACTAAAGTCGTGCCCTGACGCTTCTTGCTCCACCATTTGCATCCCCTCGGCGGCTAAAGCCGCATTCCATTTGAAGCGCTTGACGGCACGGCTGAAGCCGTGCCCTTTCAAAACAGGGCAACTTGAATGGCGTTTTGACAGCTTCTTCATTGCGCGCCTCCATTCTGCTGAGTTACCACGGCCTTCCCGTTTGATTCGGTTTCAATCCATGCGCTGGTGCGGTTACTCGATACAAATATCTCGTTGGCCACTCGCCGTATATCCGCCTTGGTCACCTTGTCCACCTTGTTGAGTTGCAGGAAGAGTTCGCGCCAGTCGCCGAAGCGCGTCTGATACTCGGCCAGATTGTTGGCCAAGCCCTGGTTGTTGGCCAGTCCGCGCAGCAGGTCGGCGCGGGTACGGATCTTGAACATGGCCAGCTCCTCGTCAGTGACGTCGGTGGTCTTCAGCTTGTCAATCTCCTTGTGGATGGCGTCGCGCATCTCAGCCGGCGTGTGACTGGGCAGCGGAACGGCATAGAACGCGAAGAGGTTGGGATATTTTACTCCGGGAAAGCCGCTGAAGCCGGCGGCCTCGGCGGCAATCTGCTGGTCGCGCACCAGGCTGCGATAGAGCCGCGAAACACGCCCATTCGACAGGATGTCCTGAATGGCGTCGTAGACTGCATCGTCCGGGTCGCGGTAGTCGGGCCGGTGGTAGCCTTCAACGTAAAACGGCTGTGTCTGTTCGCGAATTGCCACCGTCTTCTCGGCAAATTGCTTTGGCTCGACGGTGGTCATCTCCTCCGGCCTGGGTCCGCCGGGAATCTTGCTGAAGTATTTCTCCAGCACCGGCAGAGCGTCTGAGGCTTTAATATCGCCCACTACGGCAATGACGATGTTCGCTCCCACGTAATACTTCTTGTGGAACTCCATCGCCTCTGTAGCGTTGATCTGGCTCACCTCGCTGGGCCAGCCGATGCCGCTGCGGCCGTAGTTGTGCGCCACATAAGCCGTAGCCAGCAACTGCTCCACAAGCCGGCCAATAGGGTTGGAGTCGGTGCGCATCCGCCGCTCTTCGTTCACCACATCGCGTTCCTTGTAGAATTCTCGCGGCACCACGTCGGCCAGGCGTCCGCTCTCCAGCCATGCCCACAACTCCAGCCGATTCTCCGGCATCGACCAGAAGAACATCGTCTCGTCCAGGCCGGTTTCGGCGTTTAAGCCCTCGGCTCCGTTGCGCTCGGCCACGTCTGAAAACTGGTTGGGGATAACGTACTTATGCGCCTCGGCCTGAGCGTCTTTGAATTTTTGTTTCAGCTCGGCCAGCTTCTTCTCATCGCGGCCCACTGCCTTAAGGTACTCGGCCTCGTAGGCGTCGTTGGCCGCCTCCACCTTCTCCAGCGCAATCTTCTCGGCAGCGTAATCCGTCGTGCCGATCTGGCTGGTTCCCTTGAAGGCCAGGTGCTCGAACATATGCGCCAGGCCGCTTTGGCCCGAAGGGTCGTCCACGTCGCCCGCATCAATAAAGGTGGAATAGCTGAAGACCGGCGCCTCCGGCCGCTCGCAAATAATCAGCGTCAGCCCATTCGGCAGCACCTTGGTCGTGATTCGTTGTTCAAAACTCTTCAGGTCCTGTGCCCGCGCGCCTGCGACGGCCATCCCCATCAGCGCCAGCGCCCAAACGCCCATCCAAAACCAGGGGAATCTTCTGCTCTGCATCCGGTCTCCTTCGTCCAGGAGCGCTGATCTATAATCAGCGCTCCCTTTCAAAGTAGTGCCCTCGACCGTGCAGGGTCAAACTGGTATCACTTCTTCCGTTCGACCTTGAACTTGTATGTCAACCCAAAATATGCCAGTGTCAGCGGTGATCCATACTCTTTTCCTCTGGTCGCCGATGAGGCTTTCTGCATCAGTGTTCCCGGAAAGAAGTGGCCGACACCCACATTCAGTGTCAGGTTATTGCGCGCAAACGCATACTGGCCGGAAGCGTCGAACTCCTTGCCGATGTCCACGCTCGTGAATCCACTTGTCGGCGGCTTTACCTTCGCTGATCCCGACCCGCTATACACGCTGTCGTGAACCGTGGATACCTGCAGCCACTCCTGCTGGAAGAGCAGCGTCAGTTTCTTGGCCGGAGCCATGTCCAGGTTGATCCTCTCCTGCTTGATGTTCTGAAAGCCGAATAGATCGGTCAGTCCGAATGCGTTGTGGTTGCTCGGATATTGCTGATCGAAGGTGCCTATCCGAGTTGAGCTCGATGTCATATTCGGATTTCCTGAGGCGTAATCGTACTCGCCCGCCAGGCGCGGTTTCCACGGAATCTTCTGCCCGTAGTAGCCGGCCTTCACAATGCCGGCGGCGGCGCTTATTGTATCGTTCGCATAGCTGCCGCGTTGCAGCGCTCCCAGCATATCGAAATAGAATCCCACCGGGTACTTTCCTGAAATTTCCGCACCCGGCGTCCATTCTGTCTCGGTGCCATAGGTACTCTGCAAACTCGCAACCCGCGGTAAAGCCCTGAAATAGACAAATGGCTGAATCACGGTATGCGGCACCCAGGTCGTAATCGTCCCCACCGCGCCGTGGAAGGTCAATCCAGCGCCATGCTTATCCAGCGACGACGAATGAATCGCCACCACCGACGTGCTGAACAGGTCCAGCCGGTTCTTGTCTCCGATGCGACCCACAAATCCATCCCAGGTGCGGCTGGTATTCGTCCAGTTGCTGATACCCACCAGCCGCTCGTTCCCATACCTGAGTTCCTGCCGGCCTGCAATAATCTTCACATTCTTCGCGTGGTACTCCACGAACGCCTGCCGCCCGTCGAAGACGTCGCGTTGATTGGAAGCAACGTAATACAGCGGCAAACCCAGCGCATGGGCATCCACAAACTGGATATACGCGGTCAGATTCTTGGCCGGCCGTATTTCCAGCCCGCCCCAGACGCGCGTCAGCACATACACCGCATCGTTGCCTGATGTATAGGTGTCGGAACTCTGGTTTTCCTCGCGCGCACGTATCTGCATGTCCAGGGTTGCCCACTTGGGAAAGCTTTTGAATTGCAACGGCTGCACTTGGCTCGATGGCTGCGGGTAGTCCGAGTTAACCAGTGCCTGACTGTTCAAGGCAGACTGTTGAGCCCATGCGCCGGTAGCCAGAAACAAAAAGCCTGCCAATCCCGCAACACCCTTCATCCGCATTTTCGAGCTCATTGCCACCTCATATGAATAATGCCTGAAATCACCTCTTGCCATCTTGTCCATTCCTTTCGAGTGTTCCGTAATCGGCTTTATTGTCGATAACGGTTTAACCGCCACTTTTGAGTTGCGAGCCGAAACGAACGGAGCTCGTCGTTGGTGAAGATCAGGAGGCGCGAAGCAGCACGGAAACCTGTGTGCCGCCTTGCTGCGCGCTTCCGAGCTTGCTGCCTTGTTGTGTTTCATCTGTAAAGCTGAACTGGCGGATGATTCCGTCCAGGTCGTTGGCCAGCTCGGACAGGTTCTTGCAAGCCAGGGCAGACTCTTCCGCGGCCGCTAAGTTATCCGTAGCCAGTTGCGAGATCTGGCTGGCGCTCTCCGCAATCTCTGCTGAAGCCGCTGTCTGTTCCACGGCGGCCGTCGCGATCATATGAATCTGTTTCTCCACCTCTTGCGACGAACCGATGATGGATTCCAGGCTGGTCCGCGCTTTGCCCGTCTCGCTCAGACCCGTTTCCACTTTGCCGCGGCTGTGCGACATCAGTTCGAGTGTTTCCCGTGTCTCGTGTTGTATGTTTCCGATGGTGCCGGCAATCTCCTGGGTAGCGCCCTTGGTGCGCTCCGCCAGACGCCGCACCTCGCCCGCCACCACTGCAAATCCGCGTCCGTGCTCGCCGGCGCGGGCTGCCTCGATGGCCGCATTCAAGGCAAGCAGGTTGGTCTGCTCGCTGATCTCCTGAATGGCGTTTACCACTTTGCCTATCTCTTCAGAGCGCTTGGCCAGTGAAGCCATCTTCTCTTCCACTGAACCGCTGGCCGCGGCTATCGCTTCCATGGTGGCGGCTGCCGCCCTCATCACTTCTCCGCCAAGGTTCGCCGCTTCGGCAGACTCGCGGCTCACTCCAGCGGCCGTCTCCGCGTTTTGGCTGATCTCGCCAATCGTCGCAGTCATCTCCTGCGCCGCTACTGCAATCTGGTTGATCTTGCCTGACTGAGTCTGCGTATTGCCGCTGGTCTGGGAAGAGCGAATGCTCAGCTCCATGGCCGCTGCCGATAGCGCTTCCGCGTCCTGGGCCACGGAATGCAGCACACTCCGGATCGAGGCCACCGTGGTATTCAATGCGGCAGAAAGCCGTCCGATCTCATCCTCGCTCCGAACCTCGACCACCGCCCATAGATTCTTGTTCGCCACTTGCTCCAGTGCCTCCGTGGCTGATTCCAGCGGAGGCACAATCATGCGCGTCAGTGAGATTCCGATAACCGCACACAGTAATACCGCGAGCGCCATCACTCCGCAGATTACGAAGATCGACGTTCGCACCATCTGTGTTGCGCTCGCGCCTTGTTCGATGCTCATCTTGTTGTTCAAATCAACATCCGCTTCCACGGCATCCGCGGCTGCGTTATAGGACTTGACCGCATCCCCGTAAAGCAGCAGCTTCGAGGCATCTTCCCGGTTGCCGCCTTCGTCAAGCTTCCGGCTATCTTCGCTGAGCGCGATGTAGGCCGCCGCGTTCTGCCGGATGGCATCGTACAGTTCCCGCTCGCCCGGATGCGTGACCATGAATGCATATTGCGTTATCGACTTGTTGTAGGAGGCAATATAACTCTTCCGCTTGATCGTAAGGCGCTCCGTGCAGGCGCTGGTATCGCACAACAGCAGCAGCGCGTCCGTACGCCGGATCGTGGCGACGGAGTAGCGTATATCTCCCAGAGTCCGTACCGAGGCCATGGAGCTGGCCACGATATCGGTAACGGAAGATCGGATCTTGAAGAAGCCAATCAGCGAAGCCGCCCCCAGCAGAGCGCATAACAGGCAAACACCGCCAAAAGAATAACTAAACTTGCGCGAGATACGTAAATTTCGGAATGTCGGCATTGATATCGATTCCCATTCATGGCTCTCCTGAATTCAGGAGAGGCACCACGCACAGAATCTCTATCGGCAGAATTTCGAAACGGAATCAATGAATTTTTATGGCCTGAGAATGAAGCAATGTACTACAAAATTATTTTGGCGAAGCAAGTCTTCGGCGCATCGCACTGTAAGTCTTCTTAGAAATTTTCAACATTCTCCCGCTGGGCTGACTGAAGTCAACCCTGGTCAATATCATGTTTATTAGCAGCCTGCTCCTATTACTGTTCTGGCAACCAGGAACATGCCCGCCCCAAAATGAATCGTGAACCGCAGCGAGTTGATCTAAGATGTCAGGGAGAGTACTTATGAGCACGACTTCCCCGTCCACTTTTCCTTTGCCAATTCTCATTCGCCGCGCCGCCGTGCTGGGAGCCGGTACCATGGGCTCACGCATCGCCGCTCACCTGGCCAACGCGGGAATCCCCACGCTCCTCCTCGACCTCGTACCCAAAGATAAAGCCGCGCAACCCCTCGCGAAGGTCGCGCTAGCCGCTTTGGCCAAGGCCAAACCCGCCGCCCTCTATGAGCCCACACTCGCCGCGCTCATTACCCCCGGCAACTTCGACGACGATCTGCCGAAGCTGGCCAACTGCGATTGGGTCATCGAGGCGGTGGCTGAAAACCTGGCCATCAAAACCGCTCTGCTCAACCGCGTCGTGCCTCACCTGGCCCCTCAAGCCCTGCTCACTACCAACACCTCCGGCCTGCCGGTCAAGCAGATCGCCGCCGGCCTCGCCAGCCATCGCGACCGTTTCTTCGGCACACATTTTTTCAATCCGCCGCGCTACATGCGGCTGCTCGAAATCATTCCCGCCGCAGAAACCGATCCCGCCGTCGTAGCCTCCTTCACCGCCTTCGCCGACCGCAACCTGGGCAAGCTGGTGGTTCTGGCCAACGACACCCCCAACTTCATCGCCAACCGCATCGGCATCTCGGTCATGTTTACGGCGGCCTCGCTGATGCTGGAGCAGGGACTCACCATCGAAGAGGTTGACGCGCTCACCGGTCAGGCGCTCGGCTGGCCGCGCACCGGAACCTTCCGCCTGGCCGACATGGTGGGCATCGACATCCCCGCCCACGTGGCCGCCAATTTCCCTCAGGGCGTAACGCAGAACGGCTTTTCACGCATTCTTGAGGAGATGGTCAAACGCGAATGGCTTGGCGACAAATCCGGCCAGGGTTTTTATAAAAAAATTCGCGGAGAAGACGGGAAAGATCAGCGCATGGTCCTCGACCTAGCCACCTACGAGTATCGCCCCGTTGCCAAGCCCGCTCTGCCCGCTCTGGAAATGGCCAAAAATGCTGCCACGTTGCCCGAGCGTCTTCAGCTTCTGTTGGGCAACGATCCCGCCAAGGACAAAGCCGCGGCCTTCCTCTGGCCCTTCCTCGCCGCGCTGTGGAACTATGCCGCCGACCGCATCGGCGAAGTGGCCGGTGACGCGGCATCCATCGACCGCGCCATGCGCGCTGGCTTCAATTGGGAGATGGGGCCTTTCGAAATGTGGGATGCGGCCGGTGTTGCCTCCACCGTCAGCCGCATGAAGGCACTTGGCCTGCCGGTAAGCCCGCACGTCGAGGCTCTTCTGACTGCGGGGCACTCATCCTGGTATTCGAGCGACGGCCGCCAGTGTTATCAGCCGCAGCATAATCAGTTCGAACCTGTCGCCACCTTCCCTGGCCACGCCCGCATTGCCGACTTCCGCCGCTCTCATGGCGTCGTCCGCTCCAACCCGGGCGCTTCACTCGTCGATCTGGGCGACGGCATCGGCTGCATCGAATTGCACTCGCTTAAAAACGCCATTGGCGGCGACGTGCTGGCTCTGCGCGAAAATTTTTCCGTCGGCGCCAACCTCATGCAGTTGCTCATGGCCGCGCAGGAGGGCGAGTGGCAGGAGCTGGCCGCGGTCATCCACGGCTTTCAGCAGATGACCCTGGCCATCAAATACTGTCCCCGCCCCGTGGTCGTTGCGCCCTTCGGCATGACCTTTGGCGGCGGCGCGGAGATCTGCCTGCACGCTGCGCGACGCCAGGCTCATGCGGAAACCTACATTGGCCTGGTCGAAGCCGGCGTCGGCCTCATCCCCGGAGGAGGAGGAACCAAAGAAATGTTGTTCCGAGCCATCGACGCGGCAACTGCAGCAGCGCCTCCCGACCCTCGTGACCCGCCTTCGCGCTTTGCTCAATCGGCGGAGCTGGCCATGGCCCTCCGCCGCTCCTTTGAAACCATCGCCCTGGCCAAGGTCTCCACTTCAGCCGCCGAAGCGCGCACCCTCGGCCTGCTCGCCCCCTCCGACCGCATCACCCTCAATCGCGAGCGGCTGCTCCTCGACGCCAAGGCCCAGGCCGCAACTCTGGCCACGGCAGGCTACACCGCTCCACAACCGCGCACGCAGATTCCCGCTCCCGGCACGGCGGCCCTGGCCACCCTCCACACCGGCGTCTTTCTCATGGGCGAGGCCGGCTACGCCTCCGAGCACGACCAGAAAGTTGCGCGCTGGGCGGCGTATATTCTCTCCGGCGGCCGCATCACACCCGGAACCCTGGTCAGCGAGCAGTACATCCTTGACCTCGAGCGAGAGGCTTTCCTCTCCCTCTGCGGCGAGCGCAAGACACAGGAGCGCATCGCCTTCACGCTGAAAACTGGCAAGCCGCTGCGAAATTGATTTTGCAGTCGAAGCGAATTGGGACGATGATAATTAGAGGGAGAATTTTCATGATCGCCGCTGGTCTGAGAAAGGTTGCATGTCTGCTGGGCACGTTGTTCTACGCTAGCTCCATGCTTCCGGCTCAACCGCAGCAGCCATCCGCCGCGCAACTCAACGTCTCCGGCCAGATCGTCGTCGCCGGTCACTCCATTCCATACCTCATCCGCCACCTGCCCATCAGCTCATTCCCGGATATTCCCGATGAGCTAGCCGTCCAGCTCAACCACCGCGGCTGCCTAATTCCGCAGACTTACGAAGCGCATCGCCCGGAAAACGTCGTCCACGCCAGCCTGGAGCGCCCCGGCTCCTCCGATTGGGCAGTGCTCTGCTCGGCACAAGGAACCGTTTCTCTGCTGGTCTTCTTTTCCAGTGATCCAACCAGGTTGCTGGTGCTCGCCGCCGCACCGGAAACCGAGCGGCTGCAAGCTCACGACCCATCCGGCGTCCTTGGTTTCAATTGGGGCATCGATCCCGCCTCGCCTGAGCAGATTCGCCAAGCCCAGGCCGGCTTGCTACACCGTCCGGCGCCCGTCGACCACGACGCCCTGGCCGATTCGCTCGTCGACCAGCACACGGTCTATCACTACTATTTGAAAAATGCCTGGATCGTTCTGGAAATGCCGGAATAAATATTGAATGGGTGCCCCACCCTCGCCGCGTTTTTGTTCTTGCGGCTTCGGGGTCCCCAGTGACAGGTCTTCGTTGTTGGGGTGATTTAGGGTGGGATGCGTCGCCCGCAGATTCGCATAAGGAGTCTTTCCCATGCCGGAAGCCGTCATCGTCAGCGCCGTTCGCACCCCGGTAGGCCGCGCCCCAAAAGGCGCGCTTTCCACCACCCGCCCCGACGACCTTGCCGCAACTGCGATGAGCGGAGCATTGCAGCGAGTTCCCGGCCTCGACCATGCCGAAATCGACGACGTGATCCTCGGCTGCGCCCAACCGGAGGGCGAGCAGGGCTGGAACATCGCCCGCTTTGCCGCACTGCGCGCCGGTTTGCCGGTCGAAGTCCCCGGCGTTACCGTCAACCGTCTCTGCGCCTCAGGTCTTGAGGCCATTGTGCAGGCCGATCTGCGCATCCGCTCTGGCGGTGACCGTGTCGTTGTAGCCGGCGGCGTTGAGTCCATGAGCCTGCTGCCCTTTGGCGGCCTCAAGCCCAGTCCCAATCCATGGCTCGCCGACAACTACCCCGCCGCGCTGCTCACCATGGGCCTCACCGCCGAGCGCGTCGCACGCCACTACAAAATCTCTCGCGAAGATCAGGATGCTTTCGCCCTTGCCAGCCATCAAAAGGCTCTGGCCGCGCAGGCCGCTGGCCGCTTTGCTGATGAACTCATTCCAGTCACCGTCACTACTGCCATTCCCGGCAAGAAAACCGGAAAGCCTGAAGTGTCGGAGACACCTTTTTCCGCCGACGAAGGTCCACGCGCCGATACCTCGCTCGATGCCCTGGCCAAACTTAAACCCGCCTTCCACGCGCGAGGAACCGTCACTGCGGGCAACTCTTCGCAAACCTCCGACGGCGCAGCCGCCGCTGTTCTCATCGCTGCCAACCACGCCCGCGAACTCGGCCTTCGACCCCTCGGCCGTCTCGTGGCCTACGCCGCCACCGGTTGCCTTCCTGAGGAGATGGGCATCGGTCCCATCACTGCCATCCCCAAAGCCCTTAGCCGCGCTGGCCTCACTTTGGCAGACATTGGTCTCATCGAACTCAATGAAGCCTTTGCCTCGCAGGCCCTAGCCATCATCCGCGAACTAGGCCTCGATCCGGAGCGCATCAACGTGAACGGAGGCGCCATCGCCCTCGGCCACCCGCTCGGATGCACCGGCGCCAAGCTCACCGCCACGCTTCTCAATGAGATGCGCCTTCGGCAACTCCGCTACGGCATGGTTACCATGTGCGTAGGCGGTGGCATGGGCGCTGCCGCCATCTTCGAGAAAATTGAATAACTGCGTATTTGGTTGATAACTAATCAGGCCAGTAACTACGGCTGAAGTTACTGGTAGCCATCATAAGATAACTTTTGCGAATATGATCATAAGTTACTCCTCTATAACTGTCGCAAAATAGAACACATATTACTTAAGTGTTACTTATACTCGCACGGATGAGATATTTCCAATTAATTCAATACGAACGACACTGAATTAGAAATGGCTAACTCAACAAAACAGGACAACCCAACTTCCAATAGTATGCGGAAGATCACTGCGCGTTGACTGGCCATTCCGGAGATTGATCCCTTCGTTCCTGCATGCGGGCGAGTGATTTCTCCACCTCTCGTGTGGGAGTTGTCATGAGCCGAAATACCGCTTGCTGGTCTCTGTTGTTTGTCTTTACCGCGTATCCCACACTCTTGTTTGCGCAGTCGCAGCAGCAGATTGCGCGTGCTGACTCCGCCGGTGCAGCGGCCCTCTCCGCGGGCGGCATAGTAGGTTTTGCAGCGCCCAAGGTCGTGATCCCCAGTGTTTCCACCACGCTTCGTGTGGTTGCCGCAGCTTCAGGTGCGCTGGATGCCCTGACGCCGGTTACAAATGTTACAGGAGACGAGATTCTCTCTTCGGCGGGAACCTACGGAGACTTTAGCCGCTATCTGCAAGTGATGCCGGGTGTGGTGTGGGTCTCGGATCTTAGCAATGATGTACTGGTTCGCGGCGGCCATCCGACAGAAAATCTTTTTGTAGTGGATGGCGTCGAAGTGCCGAACATCAACCACTTTTCGCTTTCCGGCTCGACCGGCGGATTTACTTCCATGATCGATTCCACGGCTGTTGGCAGCATGAATATGAGGGACGATGTCTACGATGCGGCCTACTCCAGCCGTCTTTCTTCGCTGATCGAGATTCACACTCGCGATCTGGGAGAAGCGCGCCAGGCGGGCAATCTCTCCGCGGGCATAGCGGGCGTGGGCGGACTTTACCAGCGCGCCCTGGCCCACAAGGGCACCCTGCTGCTTTCGGCGCACCGCAGCATCCTGAATCTTGTCACCAACGACATCGGCATCAATGGCGTTCCCACTTATACCAACGGCGTAGCGCGATTTGACATGAATCCTACAGACCACGATACTATTTCGGTCTTCAGTCTGAGCGGCGCTGATTCCATCGATATAACGCCCTGCCCGTCGCCTGATTCAACCAGCATCTATCAGACCCAGTACTCCGGTTGGCGCACCACCGAGGCGCTAAGCTGGAGGCATAACTACACTCCGCGAGTTACCGCTAATCTTACCGCCAATTCCTCACTTACCAAGCAGAACATTGGCCAGCAACAACAAATAGGCGAAGTTATCGACAGCAGCGGTAACTGCCACCCGGTAACTCTGCTGCCCACATATAGCGAAGACTCGCACACCGGCCTCTCGGCGTTGAACTACGAGTTACGAACCGAAGTGCGCGGATGGCTGTTCTCTGCCGGCGCCAGCGGCAAACTAACCACCCCTGACGACGCTGTAACTCAGCCCAATGGTCAACTATCTCCCTTTAGCGCCGATCCAACGCGCTCCGATGCCGTCACTTTTCAGCGCAACTTTGCAACCGGCCAATCTGCGGCTTTCATCGGCGCGGAAGGCGCCTTGGGAAAGCGCTGGAAGTTTCTGGCTGGCCTGCGCGCTGAAAGCTTCGCCCTCACCGGCAGTTATGCTCTCGACCCGCGCCTCTCGGTCGCCTTCCGGCTCAATAACCGCCAGACCATCCACGGCTCCATGAATATCTCCTCACAATTACCTCCTATCATGGACATGATTAGTTATCCCGGCAATCGCAACCTGCAACCTACTCAGGTCCGTCAGGGCGCGCTGGGCATGAGACTGTGGCAGGCAAGCTGGGGCACGCTCGACGCCGAGGCCTATCAAAAGAGTTATCGCCGCGAAGCCGTTTCCACCGAGTATCCCGCTTTGATGTTATCCAACATGGTCGACACCCTCGGCCAGGGATTTGTCTGGCTCCCACTAACCAGCTCCGGAACGGCCCAGTCTCGCGGCCTGGAGCTGGCCTTGCGCGCTCACTGGAGCAGCCGCGCACAGTTGCTGCTCTCCGCCGCCCGCTCCCAAACCACCTATCGCGCCCTCGACGGCATTCGCCGCCCCGGCAACTTCGACACCCCCATCGCGGCCACCGCGCTCGGCAACATCCGCCTGTGGAAAGCAATCCAACTCGATCTGCGCAACTCGGTCTCCAGCGGCCGTCCATACACGCCATTCGACATTGCTGACTCGCTCGCACAAAACCGCGGCATCTACGATCTTGCCCGCATCAACGCCTTGCGCGGCCCCGTCTACAACCGCCTCGACCTCGAGTTGGAGCGACGCTTCCGCGTTCCCAGGGGCGTCTTCGATCTCCACGCCGGCGCAGAAAACATCCTCAATCGCGGCAACCTCATGGGCTACGTCTGGCTCAACGATTGCAAGGTCTCCTGGGGCTGCGGAAATAGCAGCGGCCTGCCCATCACCAAGGCCGACCAGATGGGCCGCTATCCAGTCGTCAGCCTGCGCTACGAATTTTGAACCCGTCCACTCTCTGGGTGCCCCATCCTCGCCACATTTTTGTTTTTGTGGCCAGGGTGGGGTACCACGATACCGACATTTCACTCACGCCGCCCGCGCTGTTATTCTCAAAATGTGATTTCGCGCTCAAGACTCAAGGGATTTTCCGCCATGGCCCTGCTTCTGGCCATCGCTCTCACCGCCTGCCACCGCGAAGAGCAAGCTGTCGTCGGAGTCGCCCAGAACGCGGTCAACGCCGAGCGCCAGGCCCAGGCCGCCGCTCAGGCCGCCGCCGACCTCCGCGATACCCAGCGCGCCGCACTCGCCCTCATCCCCCTGCCCACAAAGAGCATGTATGTGGATGTGCACGAGCCCGCCGCGTGGGCCAATCCCTTTCTCTCCGTCGGCCCTGACACGCTGAACCTGCGCATCACCATCGCCGACGCCAACCCCAGCTCAATCGGAAGGGGAACCATGCTCCGCCCCCGCGCCGCCCGCCGCCGTGAGATCGAGTTGCGCCCCGCCGACCTCGCCCAGGCCCTCGTCGCCTTGCCTCCCGCCGCATGGCGCTATGGACGCGTCATCGCCGTCGCCGAGTCCCCCCTCGCCAGCCCCAAAGACCGACCCAAAATCCGCCGCAACGTCGAAGCCATCATCCAGCAACTCAACGATCTCGGCCTCGTCGTCGATGAGTGGCCCACGCGCTAACATTTTCTCGATTGATTTGCCACTCTCCAAAACAAATTATTCCCATATGGCCGGCCGCTCAGGTATTGAATGGCGTCAAGGGCCTATACCATTTGCATTCTCCTTACGGCTTCTGACCGTGCCTGCCCACATTTCAATTTCCCATTGACGTGGCTGGCATATAATGGCCCTGATTGCAGGAGACTTGAATTATGCGAGGTTTCCGGGTCCTCACTATTTGCACCATGTTGTTCGCTTTGGGGGCTGGCAGCGCTGCCGGCCAGTCTCCCTCGCCGGTTCTGCAGGCCATGAGCGCCGAACTCGATCGCTCCATGCAGAAGCTCAAGACACAGCCCGTCCCACCCTATTTCTTGAGCTACGAAATCATCGATACGCACGGATTCAATATCACTGGAGCCTTCGGCAAGCTGACCGGGAGCCATGAGAATCATAACCGGCAGCTCGATATCGATTTGAGGGTGGGCGATTACACCATGGACAATACGCGCGAAATCCGCGGCGGGGTGCAGTTCGGTTCTCTCGCCAGGCTCTCCCGCGCGACGGTGCCCATCGACAACGATCCGGATGCCATTCGCCAGGTCCTCTGGTATCACACCGACGAGTACTATAAGCGCGCCCTGGAGCAGCTCACACGGATCAAGACAAATGTTCAGGTCAAGGTTGCGCAGGAGGATCAGTCCAACGATTTTTCGCGCGAAGAGGCGCAGCAATACAGTGAGCCAGTAACCGACATCAAGGTGGACCGCCGCGTCTGGGAGGACAAGATTCGCAGGTACACCGCTCCTTTTGCCAAGTACACCAACATTTATCAAGGTTCGGCCATTCTCACGGCCAGCTCTGAAACTCGCTGGTTCGTCAATTCCGAAGGCGCCCGGATTCAGACCTCGCAGCCGGCCTGGCATCTGTTCCTGATCGCCTACACCAAAGCCGACGACGGCATGGAACTGCCACGCTATGAATCTTTCTTCGGCTTCACGGAAAAGGATTTGCCCGACGACGCAACGGTTCTCAAAGCGGTAGACAAGATGATCCGCGATCTGGAAGCGCTGCGTGTTGCGCCTCTCACCGATCCCTACACCGGTCCCGCGATTCTCTCCGGACGGGCCAGCGGCGTCTTCTTCCATGAAATCTTCGGCCATCGCGTGGAGGGACACCGGCAGAAGCTGACCAACGATGCACAGACCTACAAGAAGAAGATCAACGAACAGGTGCTGTCGAAAGATTTCTCGGTCTATTTTGATCCCACCACACGGCGCCTCGCGGATACTGACCTGGCCGGCTACTATCTTTACGATAATCAGGGCGTAAAGGCCCGGCGGGTCAACGTGGTCGAGAATGGCGTGTTAAAGACGTTTCTCATGTCGCGCACTCCCATCGAAGGATTTCCGCAATCCAACGGGCATGGACGGGCCCAGGCTGGATTCAGCCCGGTGGCGCGGCAATCCAATCTCATCGTCGAGGTGGCGCCGTCGGCCGTGCAGCCCGATCTGAAAAAACTGCTCATCGAAGAGGTGAAAAAGCAGGGCTTGCCCTTCGGCCTTTACTTCGACGACATCTCCGGCGGCTTCACCTTCACGGGAAGGGTCGTTCCCAACGCCTTCAATGTGATGCCTCTGGTGGTCTATCGAATCTACCCCGACGGCCGCGAGGAATTGGTTCGCGGCGTCGATTTGATCGGCACGCCGCTGACCACCTTCAGCAAGATTATCGCTGCCGACAACAACGTCGCGGTATTCAACGGGATCTGCGGGGCAGAATCCGGTGGTGTCCCGGTTTCCGCCGTCTCCCCCGCCATCCTCGTTTCACAAATCGAAGTGCAGAAGAAACAAAAGTCGCAGGATCGGCCGCCCGTTCTTCCCGCCCCCTTCGATGTCAAATGAGAGTCGTGACTCTGACAGGAGAAACGAAAATGCGAATTGTCCGTATATCCCTGATGCTTTGCGCGCTCGCCGCTGCCCTCCCTCTCTGCGCACAGGACGACATCGTTGTGAAGGCCATGCGCGATGAGATGGACCGCTCCATGAAGCAGCTTCAACTGGAGAATCTCGAGAAGCCGTACTTCATCTCGTTCCGCGTGATCGATTCCGACAACACCAACGTTTCCGCAAGTTTCGGGGCTTTGAATAATAGCTCCCAGGGCCGCTCACGCACCTTCACAGTGGAAGTGCGGGTGGGAGACTACAAGCTGGACAATACCAATTTCTTTTCCTTGAACTTCAATCTGTCCAGCATGGTTCAGGTCTTCAACGGCACCGCGGCGCTTCCCCTGGAGAGCGATTACAAGGAGTTGCGGCGGCAGATGTGGCTGGCAACGGACGCCACTTACAAGAAGGCCGTCGAGGACCTTTCCAGAAAGCGGGCCGCGCTCCAAAACAAGGTCGACACCGAGAACACTCCCGACTTCACCAGGGAAGCCCCCACGCAAAACGCCGTGGATGCTCCGGAAATTCACGCCGACCGTGCGCAGTGGGAGACCCTTGCGCGCAACCTTTCCGGACTCTTTCGCCAGATGCCCGACATAAACGCTTCAACCATAAGCTTCTCGGCTGCAAACTCCTACATTCGCTATCTCAACAGCGAGGGCACATTCTATACGCGCCGCGAGCCACGAGTTACGTTTAATGCACACGCCAATACGCAGGCCCCGGATGGAACTCCACTGGAGGATTCGGTATGGTTCTATGCAAGATCGGTGGCCGAGCTTCCCTCTGCCGATGAGCTGACTTCGCAGGTGCGCTCCCTGGGTCAGCGCCTCAAGGATCTCCGCGCGGCTTCGGTCATCGAAAACTATAACGGGCCAGTCCTCGTCGAGGGCGACGCGGCTGCGCAGCTCTTCCGGCATGTATTCATGCCGCACCTGCTCGGCACGCGCAGGCCCCTGATGGACGGTGCGTTGGGAGCGCAACAAATGGGGCAGGAGGAGAATCCGTTTATCGATAAGATCGGCGCCCGCGTGCTCCCGGAGTTCCTCAGTGTCACCGATAACCCGACGCTGGCCGAATACAACAAGATTCCGTTAGCCGGCTGGTGTACGGTGGATGAAGAAGGCGTTCCCACTCGCGAGACCAGGCTGGTGGAGAAGGGCATTCTGAAAACGCTGTTGCTCACCCGCGATCCGGTCCGCGGCATCGAACACAGCACGGGAAGCCGCCATGCCGGCCAGGTCACCCCCTCCAACCTCTTCGTGACCGCGGAAAATGGCATGAGCCAGGCGGAGCTGCACGCGAAGTTTTTGGATCTTGTTAAACAGCGCAACGAGGAGTTCGGCATTGTGGTGCGCCGCATGAGATCGGGCCAGCATCCGACGATGGCCTGGAAAGTCTTTCCGGATGGTCGCGAAGAACTCCTCCGCGGCATTCAGTTCTCGGACCTCAACACTGCCGCGTTCAAAGAGATTGTGGCGGCTTCGAAAGATCAGAACATCCTGACCGTCCAATTTATCCCGCAACATATGATGGGTATCTTCTCCATCAGCGACGAATCGTACGCCCCGGTTACGCTCGCTGTGCCGTCGTTGCTTTTCGAGGATGTAACGGTACGCAAAATACGCGGCGTAACATCCAAACCGCCGGTCATACCGAATCCCTACTTCGACGGCAAATAGTCGCAACACCAGTCTGTCTAAAGAGCGTGTTTCAATACGCGCATGCAGATAATTATGCCTGGCGGCCGCATCTCGCTTTGCTAGAGCAACCGCCAGCAGCATTACTTCAAATTCGGCCCAATCGACCTCTCATTGTCGCCTGACTGCGGGTCCACGCGGAAGTCCCAGACGGACTGGTTGATCTCTGAAGCAGTGATGATTTCTACCAAAGCGTATTCGCCGGGGATGAGAGGCCTTTGTGGCGTGATCTTGATCCAGTGCTTGCCGGGGAGCTCCTCGACTTTGGCGGGGATTACATCCTCTTCCTGGGCGAGCGTGCCGCTGGGGCTGACGTGAACGGCTCTTATGGCGCGCACGGTGTTGCGTTCATCGGCGCGAACGATTGCGTAGCTGGAGGTGGGCGAATTCGCGCCGTGCTTGCGGTTGGCCACCACATGAGCATTGCCCGGATGCGCTGTCGGGGCATGAGAGAGAGCCGTAAAGGCGTCGGGGGCGGCCAGCGACAGATAGATGACCGGAGAGTCAACGTGCAGGTGAACCTTGGCGTGCACGCCCTCCAGTTCCAGGCTGGCCTTGGACGTGGAGAGCGGATTCAGTCCATGGCGGATTTTAGCGTTTATGTCCATGTCAACCGACACCAGCTCCACCAGTTCGGGAGCGCCATTGAATGTGTCCAGGGCAAAAACAGCGTCCTCGTCGGGCAGAGTCAGGCCCGTTGCGACCTCGGGCTGACGCGCCTTCAGTTCGTCGCGCTCAGCGGCCTCGTCCTTATCGATCTCCGCAGCTTCTTCCATTCCCGCAGAGACATCTTTGATTGCAGCGGCTTGATTCTGCTCCCACTTGCGGGTGGCCTCCCAGTCCACCATCGCTACGGGCAGCTCCTCCCAGTCTCCGGCGCGCTCGACGGAGATGTAGCGCACGCGGTCGCCGACAATCTGGTACTTGCGCACAATCTGGTAGGTGCCGTCCTTGAGAATGAGGCGATGATTGACGGACGTGGCGGGTTGGCTGGGCTTGAGCGGTAACGGCTTCTGAGCCAGAGCGACACAAGTGGAGGCCACAGTCAGCAGGAGCCCCATGAGAGCCCACAGGGTTAACCGGAATGGGCGGGAATGAAGCATTGGACTACAGTCTAGACGAAGCAGCCGGGGAAGAGTTAATAGACCGTTTGCAATGAAAACTGTGCAGGAATTGGAACCCTGCCGCTGCTGCCGCGTCCAATACTGTGTATCCTAGAAGCAGGGGATGAAAAGTTGACAGGGTTACAGGCAGATTTCAGCGGAATTGACCGCCGGGAGCCACGCGCTTTCGGGGCATCCGCTTTTCTGTGCCTGGCCCTGCTTGCGCTTCTGGCCGTGGTCCAGGTGGCGCATATGCATCCGCTGGACCGGGATGCGGACCATTGTTCGCTGTGCATCGCCATGCACTCGGCAGCGCCGGTTGCGGTGATGGCGGCTGCGGTTGTCCTGGTCAGGGTGGGGACTCCTGCGCCGGTTGTCGAGGCGCGCGCGGTCGTCCGTCACTGGCATCCCAAGCTCTACACACGCCCACCGCCCGCCGGCGTTTAGGGCATTCTATGATTTTTTCAGCCTGATTCCGTTTGCGCCGCGTATTTTTCGGTTGCGGATTCGACGCGCTTCGGCAGGCTGATTCAGAAAATCGAAACGATGACCCCTTATTCAGAGGATGCCGCGGCGGCAAGAGTCGCGGCTAACTATATCTCATTATTCAGCCATCATAAGGAGACTTCTTATGCCGTTCAAACTCGGCACTTTTCGTCGCGTTTTCCTCATTTTAGCCTTGGTATTCATAGCGCTTTCCGCGTCCGCACAAAGCGGCAACGCCGGCGCAGTCCGCGGCACTGTTACTGATCCATCCGGCGCGATGGTTCCCAACGCAACGGTCACACTGGACAACGCCCGCAGTGGCCTTTTGCGCACACTCCAAACAGACGCCACCGGCCAGTTTGTGTTTTCCAATGTTCCATTCAACACCTACCGGATCAGCATCTCCGCCAAAGGCTTTGTTCAGTTAAGCAGGGAATTCGAACTTCGGTCAGTCGTGGGAACCAACCTCAACCTAGTTCTGCAGGTGGCCGGAAGCACTCAAACGGTGACCGTGGAAGCTTCCGGCGATCTGATCGAAACCGATCCTACCTTCCACTCCGATGTGGATCGTGACCTGTTTATCAAGGTGCCACTGGAAAGCGCGTCTTCTACTCTCAGTTCTCTGGTCACCCTCTCGACGCCGGGCGTGGCGGCCGATTCCAACGGCCTCTTCCACGGCCTGGGCGACCACGCATCCAACTCGTTTTCAGTAGATGGGCAGTCGATCACCGACCAGCAAAGCAAGGTCTTCTCCAACCAGATTCCGGCGAACTCGATTCAATCCATAGAAGTGATCAGTGGCGCCCCGCCGGCCGAGTACGGCGGCAAGACCAGCCTGGTAATCGTGGCCACGACGCGCTCCGGCCAGGGAGTTACCAGGCCAACCGGCAGTGTGAGCACTTCTTACGGCTCCTTTGGATCGGCCACAGCCGGTTTTGACCTCGCTTATGGCAGAAAGAAGTGGGGGAACTTTATCGAGGTTGATGGGCTGAATACCGGGCGCTTCCTCGATCCTCCGGAGTTCACGGTCTTCCACGATAAAGGCAACGAGCAAAACGTCTTTGATCGCGTGGATTATAACTTCACCGCAGTGGATTCCATTCACCTGGACATGAATTACTCGCGCTCGTGGTTCCAGACGCCTAACTCGTATGACAACCTTAACGTGCAAAACGTTGAGACCAGCGGCCTGAACAGTGGCACGAGCGCTAATCCTATCTTCCACAATGTGGGCAACACAGATCAGCGCTCGAAGATATTGACTTACAACATCTCTCCCACTTACACGCGCGTCATCGGCGATAACACGGTCTTCAACCTGGGCGCATTTGTCCGCCGGGACGACTATAACTACTATCCCAGCGGCAATCCCCTGGCGGATCTGGGTCCAGTCAACCTGCAAACTTCATCCATTTCTCAGGATCGCACACTGACCAACGCGGCGGTTCACTCCGACGTTTCCTACGCCAAGGGGCACAACAACTTCAAGATCGGAGTGCAATACGGGCAGACATTTCTGAGGGAGAACGACAGCCTGGGCGTGGTGGATGCGTACTATAACTCGCCCTGCCTTGACGTGAGCGGCAACCCCGCAGCTGGTTACACCAACCAATCCGCATGCCCCAAAGGAGTGAACCCTAATTACCTTCCGGTGCTTGCGCCCTATGATCTTACTCGCGCCGGAACTTACTATTCATACTTTGGTCATGGGGACGTGAAGGAGCTGGCCCTTTTCATCGAAGATCAGATCAAGGCTGGCAACTGGCTCTTCAACCTGGGGCTGCGCGAGGACATTTACAACGGTCTTACGGATGCCAATCAAACTCAGCCGCGCGTCGGCATTGCTTATAACATCAAGCCGTCCACAACCGTGTTGCGTGTATCCTACGCGCGCACGCTGGAGACGCCGTTCAACGAGAACCTGGTGCTGTCGAGCACTGGATGCTCGAACGCAGTGCTTGCACCGCTGCTGGCATGCACGCCCGGCGTGTCAGGAACGCTGCAACCGGGATTTCGCAATGAGTTCCACGCCGGATTGC
The DNA here is from genome assembly GCA_050013195.1 of Occallatibacter sp. Taxonomy (GTDB): domain Bacteria; phylum Acidobacteriota; class Terriglobia; order Terriglobales; family Acidobacteriaceae; genus Telmatobacter. The sequence goes on along the minus strand of JBEKFS010000029.1, from coordinate 16,207 downwards.
AGCAGGCCTTCGGCAAGTGGGCCGTGTTCAGCGGCGAGTACATCTGGAAGTACACGCACAATGCCTTCGACTTCGGCGTTCTGGGCAACACTCCTATCTTTTTCCCCATCGACTGGCATAACTCGAAGATTCCTGGCTATGCCATGCGCGTCGACATTCCCAAGTTTCATAACTTCAGCGCCTATATGGTCGCTTCCTCGGTGGCCGCACGGTTCTTTCCTCCGCAGTCAGCGGGTGCGGGAGCCGCTCCCCAAACCGGCGGCTTACCCTTCCGCATTGATCACGACGAAAAGTTCAACCAGACCACACACCTGCAGTACACGTATTCCCGAGGCAAGGTGCTGAATGGTCTGTGGGGCAGCTTTAACTGGCGTTATGATTCAGGCCTTGTTGCTGGCGCAGTGCCCTTCGCTACCAACAATACGACCCCCGTCGACCTGAGCGGCTTGACCAACGATCAGCAATTCCAGGCCGGTATCACGTGCAACGGTGTGAGGGCCACCCTCACCGCGGGATTCCAGTCCTGTGCGCCGTCAGCGTACTCGTCATCACTGGTGGTCATTCCAGCGCCGGGCACGGAGAACGACGACAAGAACCCGCCGCGCATTGCGCCTCGCAATCTGTTTGACGTCTCCACTGGCAAGGACAACCTCTTCCATGCCAATCGTTACAAGGTAAACTTCGACATGACGGCCATCAATGTCACCAACAAGTATGCCCTGTATAACTTTCTTTCCACGTTTAGTGGAACGCATTATGTTACCCCGAGGGCGCTGACGGCAAAGATAACGCTGAATTTTTAGCGGAAAAGCACTTGCGGGAAAGATGAAAATGGCGTAAAAATGATGCCATGATCCCTCCCCCTCGAAGAGTGCTCATGACGGCGTTGTTGTGTCTTTGCATGGCCTTCCTTGCGCCGGTATCCTATGCCCAACTTTCTAAGCAGTCAATTCCGTACGAAACGCAGGCATTGGTCCAAAGGCAGATAAACTGGGATGAAAATAGTCCCGGCAAATATAACCCCAACAGGTTATATTTTCAATTTTCCAAAACTGATGAGACGGCCTCTTCCGGAAAGCGGCTTGCGCACTATCGCGCTTACGTTATCGGAGCGCCGGAAAACAAGAAGTATACGCTGACGGCGTGGAAGATCGGGTCGGACCCGCAAATTATTTCCAAAGAAGTCTATGTAAACGCCAAGGGACTTTTGATGGTGCGCAAGCCAGGTCCCGGGCAGGAGAACAGTGACTTCGCCGGGGACGAAGAGTTCCACCTGGCCGTGCAGGCTGCGCGGGCTGAGCCTGTCCGGTACGCGCTTGCTTCTACTGACAAGGAACTTCTTGTTTACGGCACGGTGGTAATGTTCCCGCTTGAAGACACCGACAGAGGCTGCCGTCTTGAAGTGCGACTCGCCCTGCCTGATGCCTCGGCAGTTTTGATCTACGCCGATGGACTGCCGGCAAACGCAGAGATCCCGTTCCAGCTGCTCACTGGCGGCGAGCCGCAAACTGGAAAGTTCAGCGTGAACGCCCAGGGTCACGCCGTGACGACCGGCTTTCCCTCGTTAGGCGGGAAGGAGAATGGTTCGCTCCGAGTAAATTTGACTACTACGGAATGTTCCATAGCCGTTGAACTCCCCTGGGGCAAGGGGAGCTATCACCCGATGTGACGAGTCCCAGGACAATTCGGAATCTCTGACAAGCATTTCTGGTACGTTTAGAAGCTGACAGATCGATTCATTCGTTTATCGTCTTTTCCCTCGAGCCACAATTGCTGGCCAGTACCTCCGCAAAATGCATTCCTTCGCGGTTTGATAATTGATTGATCTGCTCGCGACAACTGAAACCATCGGCGACGATGATGGTCGCGGGCGCAGCGGAGTCGACCGCCGGCAGCAGGCCAAGATTAGCGATGGCTTTGGAGACTTCGATCTTGTCTGCCTCAAAACCAAAGGGTCCGGCCATGCCGCAGCAACTGGTGTTGATAAGCTCGACTGCGGCGCCGGCCTTTCTGAGTAAGGCGATTTCGTTTACGGGGCCGCCGAAGACGGCTTTGTGGTGGCAGTGGCCATGGAGGATGATCTGCTCGCCCTGCAACCGGCCGGTGACCCACTCAGGAGCTTTAGCGGCCAGCCAGTCGGCCAGCAGCCAGACCTGGCGGCTCATGCGCTTTGCTCGCTCATCGTTAGGAAATAATTCCAGTGCTTCATCCCGGAAGACGCTGGCGCAACTTGGTTCGAGGAAGATGAATGGGAGTCCGGCATCAATCTCCGCAGCCATGCGGTCGTATACCTTGGCCAGGTAAGAGCGGGCGGCGTTTAGCAGGCCGAAATCGTATAGAGCGCGACCGCAGCAGATGTGGCTCTTGGGGATTTGAACGCGGAAGCCGGCTTGGGTGAGAACCTTTTCAGCAGCGATCAGAGTTTGCGGGTGATAGTAGTTGTTCCAGGTGTCAGGCCAGAGCACAACCAGCGGCGGCGGGGGTGGGGGAACCGGCGCCTCGCCGTGCCATTGGCCGCTAGCCTTGTAAGCTTCCCATGCGCCGGGTGGTAGTTTGCTGGCCGGCTTCGTAGTAACGCCGATACTTCTATAGCTCTTCGCTGCCAGGCGGGGCATTTTGCGCTCCTGCGCTACGCCTACGATGCGCTTGATGAGCGAGCTGGTGAGGGGGCCTGTCAGCATGGCGTTGGCCAGCGCGGGGAAGATTGAGCCCAGGCGGGCCAACAAGTCGGCAAAGCCAAAGACATAATGGTGTAGCGGGTGCGGGCGGTGCTTGTAGCGCTGGGCCAGGAACTCAGATTTGTAGGCGGTCATATCGACAGCCACCGGGCATTCGGTTTTGCAGGCCTTGCAACTGAGGCAGAGGTCGAGCGCCTGGTGGACGGCCTTGCTTTGGAAGCCTTCCTTGCGCAGAGCGCCGGAGAGCATCTCCCATAGCAGGCGGGCGCGGCCACGGGTGGAGTGCTGCTCCTCACCGGTGGCGCGGTAGCTGGGACACATGACGCCGCCTTTGGTGTTGAGGCAGGCGCCCACGCCGACGCAACGCTCGGTGGCGCGCTGCAGCGACCCACTATCGGCAGCGAAGACAAAGTGGGTTTCCAGTACAGTGGTAGATTCGCCGGGAACGGGCGGTGTTTGGCGTAGATTCTCGATGGGATCGTAGACTCGGACGGCGTCAGAGAGCTTGCCGGGGTTCATGCGGTTGGCCGGGTCCCAGATGGCCTTGAACTCCTGAAAGGCGTGGATCAGCTCGGGGCCGAACATCTTGGGCAGCAGGGCGGCGCGTGATTGGCCGTCTCCGTGCTCGCCCGAGAGCGAGCCGCCGAAGCTGAGGACGAGATCGGCGGCACGGTCGATGAAGCTGCGGAAATTGCGCACTCCTTCAACAGTGTGGAAGTCGAAGTTGATGCGCATGTGAACGCAGCCCTGGCCGTAGTGTCCATAGAGCGGGCTGTTGTAGCCGAACTCGGCCATAAGTGCCGAGAGCCCTCGCAGGTAAGCGCCCAGCTTCGCGGGAGGAATGCCGGCGTCGTCCCAGCCCTCGTGGCGCTCGGGCTCACCGGGAACAAAGGCGGTTGCTCCAAGGGCGGAATCGCGAACGTGCCAGATGCGGGCGGCATCGGCGGCGTTGTAGATGCGAGCAACGGGCGCTTCGGGCCAAGCCTTGGCAGCGCGCACCAGGGCTTCGGCTTTGGCCTGCGCCTCGGCTGCGTCCCAGGAGCCCATCTCGACCAGCAGGAAGCCGCGGCCAGACGGAAGCAGAGCAACATCGTCCACGGAGAGCTTCTTGCGCTGCATGAAATCGACGAGCAGCCCGTCGAAGCCTTCCAGTCCGATAGGCGCATGTTCCAGAACGCGCGGCACAACATCGGCGGCCAGAAAGCCGTCGGTGAAGGCCAGCACAATGAGCACGCGGAAGGGCGGACTGGCGGTGAGGTTGAGCGTGGCGGAGACAACGGTGGCGCAGGTGCCCTCCGAGCCGACCAGCGCGCGGGCCACGTTGAAGCCATTCTCGTCGAGTAGCTCGTCGAGGTTGTAGCCGGAGACGCGGCGGGGAATGTTGGGAAACCGTTCGCGGATGAGCGATGCATAGCGGTCGCGCAGCTTGGCGAGGTCCGCGTAGATTTGGCCGACGCGGTCGCCGGAGCGGATCAGGGCTTCCAGCTCAGCGGGCGCGGTGCGGCCCACGGTCATGAGAGTGCCGTCGTAGAGGACGAGGTCGAGGGTCTCGACATTGTCCACCACCTTGCCGCCCATCAGGCCGTGAACGCCGCAACTGTTGTTGCCGATCATGCCGCCGAGAGTGCAGCGGGAATGCGTCGCCGGATCGGGCGCGTAAGTGAGATGGTGCAACTCGGCAGCCTCGCGTAGACGGTCGAGGACGATGCCCGGCTCGACGCGCGCCAACTTCGCGGCGGGATCGATAGAGGCAAGCTTGTTCATGTAGCGACAGAAGTCGAAGACTACGGCGACATTGGCGCATTGACCGGCGAGACTGGTTCCCGCGCCACGAGGCAGCACTGCGGCTCCCGTGGCTCGGCAGGCGGCCAGAGCGGCCTCGACGTCGGCGGCGTCTCGGGGCAAAATCACACCGACTGGAAGCTGACGGTAGTTCGAGGAGTCGGTTGCATAAAGGGCGCGGGAACCGAGATCGAAACGTACGTCGCCGCGAAGTGTCTTTTTTAGAAGGGATTCCAGCTCGCGATGGGCGGAAAAGCGTTCATGGTCGAGGCGAGGTTGATTGAGAAGGGCGGAAAAAGATGAATTGTCCACATTGAGATGATAACGCGCTGCGCGGGATGCGCATGGAAGTGATTGATATTGGTTGGTTTAGGTAAATCCCTATTGCTATAAAGCGAACAAAAGAAGAATCGGACCCCGGGGGGAGGGGTACATTTCGGTGGCACAGACAGTGGTCAGTGCTCACTAGGGATCCACCTACTCTATCTACTGTGTTCCTCCGGAGGGTAATTATCTGCAAGTAAGCGGCGGTGATTCGTCACCAAAGACTAAATAAATGTCATAAAATGGTATTTCTGATGGTATAATGGTATTCATGAATGCCATTGTGGAGATCGACAAGGCCGGACGGATCGTGGTTCCCAAGAAACTGCGCGACGACTTGCACCTCATTCCCGGCACACGCCTCCGCATCGAACGCAGCGGTAGCGGTGACCGGCTGACGTTGATGCCCTGTTCTATTGCGGCCCAGTTGGTCATCGAAAATGGCGTTCCGCTGATCTTTCCTGCCGACTCTTCCAATCCGCCCATCCTCACCAACGAAATGGTTACTGAACTGATCGAGCAAGGACGCCTGGAGCGGAAGCGGCGAATTCTTTCGCTCGACGAGGATTCGGCCGGCGGGTCGGCCTGGAACGAGGGTGCGGCGTGATCTTTCTGGATACCTCGGTACTGATCGCTACCGCTCAGGTGAGCCACGTGCGTCATAAGCCGAGCTGTGAGTTATGGAACCAATGTGCCCGGCATTCTACGGCAGTCAGCTCTCATACAATTGCCGAGGTCTTCAACACTCTCACCGCCATGCCGCCAACTTTGCGCCTTGCGCCGCGCGATGCAGTGCTCGCCGTGGAAACATTTCTTCAGCGACTCACCGCGGTCGATCTCTCCGCCGAGGAGTACATGGAAACGCTGCGCCGCACGGCGAACCTCGGCCACTCCGGCGGCATGATCTATGATGCCCTGCATCTGGCTTGCGCCCGCAAGATCGAAGCCGAGCGAATCTACACATGGAACGTAAAGCATTTCCAGATGGTCGCTCCCGATCTGGCCGAACGGATTGTGACACCCTGAACAGTGGAAGGATCGGCCTTACGGCTGCCATGTACCTTATTCCCTCACGCTAATCCCCAGCGCCTTCATCTTGCGATAAAGATGGCTGCGCTCCAGCCCGAGCAGTTCGGCGGCGCGGCTCATGTTGTTGCGGGATTCTTCGATCTTCTTGAGGATGAACTCGCGTTCGTAGGCGTCGCGCGCCTGTTGCAGTGTTGAGAATTCTTCTGTCGAGCGCGTCACGGCTTTGTGGGTCAATGGCGGCAGATGCTTGCGCTCGATGCGCAGTGTGCGGGGATTGAGAATCATGATCCGCTCAATCACATTTTTCAGCTCGCGGACGTTTCCCGGCCAGTGATATTGCGCCAACGCCTCCAGCGCATCCTCGGCGATCTCCATGCGCGGGCGTCCGTACTGGCGGCCAAACTCAGCCAGAAATTCGCGTGCCAGCAGTGGTATATCCTGCTTGCGCTCCCTCAGCGGCGGCACAAAAAACGGCACCACATTGAGCCGGTAGAAAAGGTCTTCGCGGAAGTTGCCCTTGGCTATCTCCTCTTCCAAATCTTTATTGGTTGAGGCGATCAGTCGCACGTCCACGTGAATGGGTTGTGTGCCGCCCACGGGCGTGAACTGCTGGTCGTCGAGCGCGCTCAGCACTTTGGATTGTGTCTTGAGGCTCATGTCGCCGACTTCGTCCAGAAACAGCGTCCCTCCATTGGCGCGTTCCAGGGTACCGCGCTGCTCCGGCAGCCCGCCAGGCTGGGCGCCATGACGGTAGCCAAAGAGTTCCGCCTCGATGTGCGCCTCAGGAATAGCGGCGCAGTTCAGCTCCACAAAAATCTGGTCACGCCGCAGGCTCTCAGCGTGAATCGCGCGCGCAATCAGCTCCTTGCCGGTGCCCGACTCGCCATAGATAAGCACCCGCCCGTTGGTGGGCGCCATCAGTCGAATCTGCTGGCGCAGAGCTTTCAAGGGGACGCTTTCGCCGGTCAGCACCGTGCCCACGCTGAACTGGCGCTTGAACTCCAGGTTTTCCGCACGCAGCCGCCGCGCCTCCACCGCATTCTTTAGAACGATGAGCGTGCGCTCCAGCGAGAGCGGCTTTTCCAGAAAGTCGTATGCACCCAGCTTGGTGGCCTTCACGGCGCTCTCGATGGTGCCGTGGCCGCTGATGATGACTACTTCGGGCCGTTGCTCGGCTCCCTGACGGTGAATGTCGCTCAGCACATCGAGGCCGTCGCGGTCGGGCAGCCAAATGTCCAGCAGAACGACGTCGTAGTGCGCGTCATCCAGCAGTACCATTGCCTCGGCCGCCGTAGCCGCTGTAGCCACGCCGTAGCCTTCCTCGCGCAAAATCTCGTCGAGAGAAGAGCGGATCTCGGCTTCGTCATCCACCACCAGAATGTGATTCATCCTTGCGACCCTCCAGGCGAATCGGCTTGCGTTGCGGCGGGCTCCGTCAACGATTCCGGCACAGGCTCCATCAGCGGCAGCCGCAGTATAAAGCGTGCGCCCTTGGGCGAGTTGGCCTCGGCGCGCAGCGAGCCGCCATGCTCCTGCACGATTTTGGCCGCGATGGAAAGGCCCAGCCCGGTGCCGCGCTGCTTGGTCGAATAGAAAGGCAGAAACAGCCGCTCGCGGATTTCATCGGTCAACCCGTGTCCGGTGTCGGAGACCACAATCTCGACCGATGCGCCGTCCTCGCTCAGCGAGCTTTCAACGCCGAGCACGCGCAGCAAGCTGCCTTGCATGGCCTCGGCGGCATTGTCGATCAGGTTGGCCAGCGCGCGGCGAATCGCTTCCGGATCGGCCAGCACCTGCGGCAGGCCCGGCTCCAGCTTGGACTCGACGGTGATGCCATCCAGCCGGCCGGAAAACAGAGCCAGCGCCTCTGCCGCCACCTGATTCAGATCGCAGGCGCGCGGCTGCTGCGCGGGGAACTCAGCCAATGCGGAGAACTGGTCCACCAGCATGCGCAGCGTTCCCACACAGCTCAGAATTACCTCGCTGCATTTGCGGATGACGGCGGGCGAGTCAGGCTGGGGGCGATCCAGATGCCGGCTGATCCGCTCGGCGGAGAGCGCAATGGGCGTCAACGGATTTTTGATCTCATGCGCCACCCGCTGCGCCACTTCCTTCCACGCCAACTGCCGCTGCGCGCGTAACAGTTCCGTAGTGTCTTCCACCACCAGCACCGTGCCCGGCCGCCCCTGGGTCAAATCAAACCGTGCGCTGGTAATGGCCAGATGCAAAATGCGGCCCGGGCCATGGAACTCAATCTCGGTGAAGGCGGCGCCCATGCGGTGGCCGCGGCGAATCACGCCGGCCAGATCCCCGGCGCACTCGGTGGGAAACAGCGATTCTATCTTCTCCCCGCCCAGGCTGACGTCCACGCGCCGGCCCAGCAGCGCGGCAAAAGCGCGATTGGATTGCAGGACCGTGCCCGCGCCGTCCAGCGTAACGACGCCCGACGGAATTGTCTCGACAATGGTCTCCAGCTCGCGGCGGCGCTCTTCGATGGCCAGGTTGGCGGCGTTCAGTTGCGCGGTTGAGGTTTCCGCCAAATTCCGGCTGGCGTCCAGGTCAGCCGCCATGCGGTTGAAGGCGCGCACCAGTTCGTCCATCTCCCCGGTGGCGGCCAGTAATACGCGGTGGTCGTACTTGCCCGTGGCGATTTCGGCCATCGCTACGGCCAATGCCTCCACCGGCTTGGTAATCTGCCTGGAAAGAAATAGCGCCAACCACACACTGGAGAAAAACACGAACACGGTAATCAACAGCAGAATCAGGAAAAATGTGGTGCGGATGTTGTTGCGCGTGCGAAATAGCTTCCAGTATGTGTCTGTGCCTGCGCGGATGCGCGCCGTGGTCTGGCTTAGCCCTTGCGGCATGGGCAGCGCCGTCACTACAACCTTGCCCGAGGGAGCAGCCGATATGCCCAGTGCATACTCCTGCTCCGCGACTTTGATTACCGGCTGGTCGTTGCGTTGTGCTGAGGTTAGCAGGCTAGCCGAGAGCGGCCCTCTGAGAGAGATCGCGGTTCCCCGCTCCCCTTCTTCCAGCCACGGAACCAGAGTAGCCGGGCTTGACTCCGGCGGCGCCTGAAAACTTGCTATCACTCGCAGATCCTTGCCGTAAACGATGACAAACCCGCCATCCAGCGTAATTCGGTGCGAGGCCAGCACCTCCTGAAGCGTGGCCAGGCTGCGCTCCGTAGCACCGGAGGCAACAATCGACTCCGCCTCGCCCCGCGCATTGCTGGTCACGTACTGCGCCAGCTCCATCACTACCTTGTTCGAGTCTGCGCGCAACTGCGTCGTATTCGGAGAGAACCACCTGTCCAGCGACCGGTTCATCAACTGATAGCTGAACAGAAACATGAAAACTGCCGGCATCAGCGCGATTAACACAGCTCCCAGCACCATGCGCGAGCGCAATCGCGCACCCAGTCCGCTGCTTCCCTGCCCGGTGTAAATTTTCAAAATGTTGCGCAGCAGCAGCATCAACAACAGCAGCAGCAACAAAAATACCAGCCCCGTCAGGCTGGTAAAGATCAGCGTCTCTGCGGAGGTCTCCGGATTAAGAAAGTGGATATTGGACGTATTGAACGCCTGAAGCGCGCCCAGCGCGAGCAGGATCAGCAGCACAAAGCCTGCATACAAAGCAACCTTCCGCCACCGGGATTCGCCACTGAATACCATGCGGCGATTATAGTGCCGAAAGGGGTCTCGCGTGCCGGATCATTTCTTCGCCAGCGCATAGGCCCGGTGAAATGCGCCGAGCTTTTCCGCCACCTGCCGGATCTTCTCCGTGGGCGGCAAAATGGTGGTGCGGAAGTGGGCCGTGCCCTCTACCTGGCCGAAGCCCGACCCCGGCACCACGCAAATGCCGGTCTCTTCCAGCAGCGCCATGCAGTAGTCCTCGTCGGATTTGCCCACCGGCAGCGTGATGCACGGAAAAGCGTACATCGCGCCGGCAATTGCATTGCACGAGATTCCCTCGATCTTGTTCAAGCCCTCCGCCAGAAGGATTGCTCGCTTTTTCATCTCTTCCAGGATGGCCGTCTTTTCGCGGTTGTACAGTTCGTAAGAGATATCTCCCGGCCTGGGCGGGTGAACCATGGCATACGTGGCCACCTGTCCGGCAAGGTTTGAGCAAAGGCTCACCGACTGCAGTTTGAGAATCTGCGCGGCCACATCCGCGGGCACATTGCGGCACTCAAAGTATCCGCCGCGCACCCCGCACTCGCCCAGAAATCCCTTCGAACAGGAGTGGAAACTGAAGAGCGATACGTCCTTGATTTTCCTGGCTTCGAGCACCCGCGCGAATGAAACGAACTTGTCGCCGGGCAGGTAGATGTTCTCCTGGTAGACCTCGTCAGCCAGCACCGCCAGCCCATGTTCGCGCGCGAACTCCAGCACCATCGCGATATTCTTCTCGTCCAGCACTGCCCCGGTGGGATTGCCCGGATTGATGATGCAGATGGCTTTGACCCTTGTGTCCTGGGCGCGGGCCGCGCGTAGCGACTCCTCCAGCATGGAACGGTTGAGCTTCCAGTGATCGGCCTCGTCCAGGTAGTAAGGAACGATCCGCCCCTCGTAGAGTGTGATGGTGGCGCTGTAGAGCGGGTATTGGGGAATGGGAATCATGATGCCGTCGGTGGGCGAGGCCAGCAGCAGCTTCAGAATCGTCTGCACTCCCTTGCTGGCGCCGTCGGTCAGGAAGATGGCCTCCGGATCGGCGTCTACTCCGTCTCGCTGACGGATGAATTCAGCCACCGCCTCGCGGATAAAGCGCAATCCCTTGCTCTCGCTGTAAGCGCCCACTCCGTGCCGGCTTCCCTTGAGGATTGCTCTGGCAGCCTCGACAGCATCGGCGGGAAAGACGCCGCCGGCCATCTCCATCAGCGCGGGGTACTGGCACAGGGCAAGAAGCTGGCGCAGCCAGGTGATGGGCTTTTGTCCCAGTGACTGCGGATTGCCGATGTTGCAGTAGATGATCTCCCTGCCCTGCTTCTCCAGCTTCTGCGCCCGCTCGACGATGGGGCCGCGCACCGCGTATTCGGTCGCCAGCACCGCGGCGCCGAGATCTTTCATCTGTATACTCATTTCCTATTTCCTTGGAGAAGGCAGCTAGCACATGTCTTGATGGCGAAAGTAGAAGTGCTTCTGATCTCGATTTTGAGACCTTTGATTTTCTTACTCTCTATTCTATAGCGGCGCTGTGCGCGGGGAGATCGTCTCCGTTGATGGGCGCAGTATGGGAAAGGTGACAAGTTTAGCCTTACTCCAGTCCACATACCCCGTGCTGTCGTTCTTGGGCGACTCCCAGAAGACGCGCTCCTCGGCTTCGCTGGCAAACTCGGGAATGGGCTTCAATGGCTTGCTCATAGACACACTCTTCTTCCGGTCCGATTCAGATTCGCCTCTTCCAGTAGCCGGGCCGGCGCTTGGCATGAACCACGGCAACGATGTAGACCTCATCCTGCCAATCGATAAAAACGATGAAAAACGGAAATTTCTTGAGCTGAACTCTACGCGTCCCGTGCAAATAGGAGGGATAACGAAGCGGAAAGGACACGGCACTGGAAAATCCCGCTAACAATTCGTCCCGAAACCTGCGCGCCGAGGAAAGGCTACGCTCGGCGTACCAGACCGTTGCCTGATGGGCCTCGCGCCGGGCGCCTTCGTGAATCCGCAAGGTCTTCACGGTCCGGTAATGGCCCGCAAATCCGCCTCGACCTCTTGCAGGGAGTACGTCACAGCGGTCCCGTCCTTGATTTCCGCGACCCTGTGGGCAATTTCCCCATCCCAGGCAGCGTCGATTTCGGCCCCGGTCGCATCGTTCTCCCCATGGTCCAGGCTCTCCCAAAGCGAACTCGCCAACTGGATGCGTTGGTCTTCAGGTAATTCGGAGGCGATTTGTCGAATTTCCTCGTAGGTGTGCTGCATGGATAGATTCTAGCGCGGAATCAAGCGTAAAGCCACTCCCGGACCCCAATGGCAAGACCCCGCACTCGGCCGTCTGGATCACCAGTATTGCCTTCCAAGCGCAAACTTCGCCACCCAGCCTATCAGCAGCGAAGCACACCACATCCATGCAATGAAGGGACTGAGGACAAGCCGTTTCCGGCGGATACATTGGATAAAAAGAACTCCCATCGAGTAACAGAAGAGCAATAGATAGACCAGCATCAGCGGGTTATATAAAAACGACTGAACAAATTCTCCCCGGCAGAGCGCGACAAAACTTCTGTACCCGCCCGTTGTAGGGCAGGGCACGCCGCCAACAGCCCTCAGGATGGAAGGAGGAATCCAGCCATGGGCGATCCACACTGCATTCCACGCCAGATAGAAAATAAATGCGCTCAGGGCGGCATAGCGGACGATGCGGTGAATCAAGCTCTCCGGACACCGCATTGCGGGCACTTCCACTCCTCTTCTTTGCACCCGTCGATGACGAAGGGGAGCCAGCAAAGCGGAAAGCAGACAAGCAGCATTACGGCGAAGAAGATCCACCCGCCAGTCGATAACTTGTTCTTTACAGGAAAGGGCATCCCCTCATGGCCACAAAACGGGCATTTCGATGTAACCGGCATTTCCTCTCACCTCTCACATGTAGTTTGCGCTTGAAAATGAAATCGAGCGAACATTAGCAGAACAAGGCGGCCTCCGTCAACGGCGTTTATTTGGGGTAATAATAAATCGTTTTCGGCGCCTTGCCTCATTCGCAGCGCTGCCTGAGAACTACTCCGCGTTGTCGATCTGCGCCCGTTGCAACTTGTCGGAGTAATCGACATACACCGCCTTCCACGTGGTAAAGAAGTCGATGGCTCCGTTACCTTCGCGGTGGCCGTTGCCGGTGTGTTTCACGCCGCCGAAGGGCAGGTGAACCTCAGCTCCAATCGTCGGAGCGTTGATGTACGTAATCCCCGATTCCAGGTCGCGTATTGCCGTGAAGGCACGGTTCACATCCTTTGTGTAGAGCGCGGTCGAGAGGCCGTAGTCAATGGAGTTGGCGATCTCGATAGCTTCCTCAAAGGTGGCAAACTCGATCAGGCTGACAACCGGCCCGAAGACCTCTTCCCGTGCAATCCTCATTCCTGGAGTCACTCCGCCCAGCACTGTCGGCTCGAAATAGGTGCCCTTGGCGTAAGCGCCCTCGGTCAGCGCATGGCCGCCAACCAGCAGCTTCGCTCCTTCGGCCAGAGCAATCTCGACATACTTCTTCGAAGTCTCAATCTGGGCTGGATTCACCTGCGGACCCACCTCGACGGTCTCATCCAGGCCGTTGCCGACCTTGAGTTTGCCCGCCCGCGCCACAAACTCGGCGGTAAATTTGGCGGCAATCCCCTTTTGCAGCAGGATGCGGCTGGTAGCCGTGCATCTTTGTCCAGTTGTTCCGAAAGCGCCCCACAACGCGCCGTCCAGGGCTAACTCCAGATTGGCGTCGTCCAGCACAATCTGCGCGTTCTTACCGCCCATCTCCAGCGAAACCGGCTTGAAGGTGGCGGCGGCACGCTGCGCAACATGGGAACCCACCTCGCTGGATCCGGTGAAGCTGATGGCGCGCACATCGTGATGCTCCACCAATGGCGTGCCCACCGCCGTGCCCGAGCCGCTGACGATGTTGACCACGCCGGGAGGCAGACCGGCATCCACCAGCGTCTGCACCAGGTTGTAGGTCGAAAGAGGCGTGTCCGTGGCCGGTTTGATCACGCAGGTGTTGCCTGAAACCAGCGCCGGAAACAGCTTCCACGAGGGAATCGCCATGGGAAAGTTCCACGGCGTAATCAGCCCCACCACGCCTACCGGCATGCGCACGCTCATGGCAAATTTATTCTGTAATTCACTCGACGTGGTCTGCCCAAAGAGCCGCCTCCCTTCTCCGGCCACGTAAAAAGCCTCGTCGATGGCCTCCTGCACATCCCCGCGCGTCTCGGTCAGAACTTTGCCCATCTCACGGGTCATATCCCTGGCGTACTGCTCCTTGCGATTTTGCAGCAGCAGTCCGGCGCGGACCAGAATCTCCGCCCTTTTGGGCGCCGGAATCAGCCGCCATGTCGCAAAGGCCTTTTTCGCGGCGGCCACGGCCAGCGCCACGTCCTCGGCATGCGAGGAGGGAAAGGCCCCCACCACATCCGCGTGGTCGGCAGGGTTCAGGTTGAGGATGGTTTTGCCGCTTTGGGCGGGCAGCCATTGGCCGCCAATCAGATTGTGAAACGTGGGATAGGACACAAAAGCCTCGAAAAAATGGATTAGGGAGCAGTAACCAGGGTCCAGTGTCCAAAAATGAACATTGAATCCCGGCTGATTCCGCAGACAATGAGTTTACCGCATAGGTTCTTGAACTGGCACGTTTTTTTGGCTCTAAAGTGTCCGGCTCCGGTGCGGATTTGCCCCGCTGCCGTACAATACTGCCGTACAATAAGCTTTGAGGTTATACCAGTCTTCCCATGTCCAATAGTTACCCAACGCGCTCCACGCGGTCGCACGGTTTTCGTTCGCTGTTCAGCATGTTTTCCAGCGACCTGGCCATCGATCTTGGCACGGCCAATACCCTGGTATTTGCGGCCGGCAAGGGCATCGTTGTCAACGAGCCCTCCATCGTGGCCATCAACAAGAACACCGGCGAAGTGGAAGCCGTTGGCAAAGAGGCCAAGGAGATGCTGGGCCGCACACCCGGCAACATCGTGGCCATCAAGCCCATGAAAGACGGCGTCATCGCCGACTTCAAAATCACCGAGAAGATGCTGAACTACTTCATCCAGAAGGCGCACAACCGCAAGATGCTGGTGCATCCGCGCATCGTCATCGGCGTGCCTTCGGAGATTACGCAGGTTGAAAAACGCGCGGTTGAGGACTCCGCATACCGCGCCAAGGCCAGCGAAGTCTATCTTGTCGAGCAGGCCATGGTGGCGGCCATCGGCGCCGGGCTGCCTATCACCGAGCCCTCGGGCAACATGGTGGTGGACATCGGCGGCGGGACAACGGACATCGCCGTCATTTCGCTCTCAGGAATCGTTTACTCTCGCTCCGTGCGCATGGCCGGCAACCAGATGGACGAGGCGATTACCAATTACTTGAAGCGCAAGTACAACCTGCTGATCGGCGAGCGGACGGCCGAGCACGTGAAGATGGAGATCGGCTCCGCCTTTCCCATGGACAAGCCGCTCACCATGGAGATCAAGGGCCGCAACCTCATCGAGGGCATTCCCAAAACCATCAACATTGACGACAGCGAGATTCGCGAGGCGCTGGGCGAGTGCATCGCCGTCATCATGAACGCCATCCGCGTGGCTCTGGAGCGCACACCGCCCGAGCTTTCCGCCGACATCAGCGACCGCGGCATCGTACTCACCGGCGGCGGCGCGCTGCTCAAGAACCTCGACAAGCGCATCCGCGAAGAGACCGGGCTGCCGGTTTCCGTGGCAGACGATCCGCTTGCCTCGGTGGTGCTGGGAACCGGCAAAATGCTCTCCGACTTCCGCCTCCTGCGCAAGATCAAGATCGATTAGGCACCTGCGGTGCGGCCATTCGCTCGCTATTCGCTCACAGAAGTTTTGTGGTTTCCCAGGTCTGAAAATTCAGACTGGTGGCGACCGCAGCGATGAACGGAGGGTTGAATCATGCTAAGAGTGTCACGTTCAATTCTGACTCTTTGCAGCATCTGTCTTCTGACTTTCACAGTGGCATATGCTCAGGCTACCGATGTTGATCCGTATAGAACTCCTAGTAGGGTAGTGGATGTGGTCGATAAGACACAGGTCGGTGCAATTATCCAGTCGTTTCAGAATGAGTTGAACCGCCTCGGCTTCACAGGGCGGATTACAAGCTGTGAGCATGTGATAAACGTTTATTTTCCAATAGGCGGTCATGATTCCAGCTATGCCGCACTCTGTAATATCAGCATCGGAAATAAGAACCTGAGCTACTGGATGTGCAATGACCGGATGATCGGCAAATTTACATTAGGTGGTTCTGCAGCGCCTTCCAGAGAAGGTGGCGTTCGTTTTGTGGTGAATAATTGCCCTGCCGGCGGTTGACAGACCATTGGAGCCAGGTGCTACTGGCGCCAATTATGGAATATGGGCGCATAGATTCAACTTACTTCGCCGCCGCTCGCATCGCCGTCAGCATCTCCCGCCGCAGAATCGCGTTGAT
Source organism: Occallatibacter sp. (assembly GCA_050013195.1). GTDB lineage: Bacteria > Acidobacteriota > Terriglobia > Terriglobales > Acidobacteriaceae > Telmatobacter. The sequence continues at coordinate 255 of JBEKFS010000029.1, read as the reverse complement.
GCGCGACTGGTAGCCTTTGCCCTGCGACTTCAGCCACGCCAGCACATCCGCATCCACTCGCGCCGTGACCTGGCGCTTCACGGGGCGATAGAAGTGGCCGCGTTCAGCGTTCTTCCACTGCTCCTCGGTCAACTCAGGAATGTCGCTGAAGTCGATCTCGCTGTCAGGCCGCGCCGACAGCCTCCGCAAGTTCGCCCGATCCTCATCTGTCAAGGGAGGCAGCGTGTCCAATGTGTAACTAACCATTTTCGTCTT
>JBEKFS010000028.1:0-27718 GCA_050013195.1 Occallatibacter sp. | reverse complement strand
ATCTCATTGCCGCTGAAGACGACCATCAACTCTCGCATGAGCACGATCTGACCGATGACGGCGCTGAACCCCGTCAGCATCAGGGCCGCCTTGACGGCGGGCTCGCAGCCCGACACATCGCGGCTTACAACAGAATGAATGTGTTTTTCCATCCGTGCAAATTAAAATCCTGTTGTCTCAAGAAAGCAAGGGCAATCATAATTTCTTCAAAGTTGCTTCCTTACCTGAGTATGTAAAGGTATAGCGGAATTGAAACGCATCAAACTAATGTAACTAATAGCACACCTATTAATTCAAAATGAGTTTCTGCGCCACGCGAGTAACTACAAATTAATGTGTTTTTCTTACTGCGAAACCGAGTATTTACTTTATAAATTGCGGTCCCCTAAGTAATAAAGACATAGCGCCTGAAACAATAGTTTATTATCTTTGTATCCTACTGATTCTATTGATGATATATATCATCACTTTTCTTAAGTCTTTCTGCCTTTTTTACACACACTTTACTTATGATGATTTACAGCTATCTGTAATTAACACTCTTATCGTTTATGCAATGAAAACTTAACATTCGGAAAGCGTAGAAAACCACTAGAAATTAATGCACCAACATATGAGAGCAGGGTGACACGCATCACAGCCGCACACCTATGCTAGGCAGAGAATCGTATGGGTTTTGTGGAAGTACATTCCTAGAAACCGGCGAAGTGATTTTCAAGTTCGAATGAGTTGCTTAGACATTTTTTACGGCGTACGGAATGGGCAGAGAAACACGAATGTACGATCGAAGCGAGCGCAAACGCGGAGGTCCCCGGTGATGAACTGGCGCGAAGAGTATCGGAATAAATGCATGAATGCCGCTCAGGCGCTCATGGCAGTTCGTTCCGGCGACCGTGTATGGATCCAATCCGGGTGCGGCACTCCGTCGCCCCTGGTGAATGCGCTGGTGGCGCGAGCTCCCGAGCTGCGCAATGTCGAGATCGTCCACATGAAGACGCTGGGCGATGCGGACTACACCAAACCGGAATATGACGGCATTTTTCGCCATCGCGGATTATTCCTGGGCGACAATGTGCGCGAAGCTGTGATAGCAGGACGCGCGGACTATACGCCCATCTTCCTGGGAGAAATAGAAGGCTTGTTTTTCAGCGGCGCTCTTCCCCTGGATGCAGTGCTGATGCAAGTTTCGCCACCGGATGACCACGGATACGTAACCTTGGGAACTACCGTGGACTGCACTTTGAACGCAGTGCGCTGTGCCCGGACGGTAATCGCCGAAGTGAATGAGCGGATGCCGCGCACGCATGGAGAGACGGCAATTCATGTGAGCCGAATTTCCGCGATTGTGGAAACATCGCGGCCGCTGTTGGAGTTGCACCCGGAGCCATTCACCGCGATGCATCGCAGAATAGCGGAGAACGTGGCCTCGCTGATTCCAGACGGAGCAACGCTGCAAACGGGGATTGGCGGAATTCCCGACGCAGTGCTGGCCTGCCTGGGAGATAAGCGTGACCTGGGTATTCACAGCGAGTTGGTTGGGGATGGCGTGATCGATCTGATGGAGTCGGGCGTGCTGAACGGAGAGCGCAAATCGTTGCACCGCGGCAAGGCGGTGATCGCGTTCATACTCGGATCGCAGCGGCTTATCGATTACGTCCGCGATAACCCGGCTTTCGAGTTCCGGCCTATTTGCTACACCAACGATCCGTTTGTGGTGGCGAAGAACGACAAGATGGTGGCCATCAATGCGGCGCTGCAGGTGGACATAACGGGGCAGGTGTGCTCTGACTCGATTGGGATTAAGCCCTACAGCGGGTTTGGCGGACAAGTGGATTTTATTCGCGGGGCAGCGCGCTCCAAAGGCGGAGTGCCGATTATCGCACTGCCTTCGACCGCGAAGAACGGCACAATTTCGCGGATAGCGCCGATGCTGGATCCGGGAGCAGGCGTGGTGACTTCGCGCGCGGATGTGCATTACGTGGTAACCGAGCACGGCATCGCTTATCTGCATGGGAAGACGCTGCGTGAGCGGGCTGAGGCATTGATCGCGATTGCCGATCCGCGCTTCAGGGGTGAACTGGAAGATTTTGCGGTGCGCTCGCATTACATGGAGCGCAGGGCCGCGGCCGTGCTTGCCTGAGAGCTATTGGCTGGCCGGAGAGGAGTGGTTATGGCGAATGTGGAGAAGCAGGACCGTGGCATGCTGCGGGTGGATGTGGATGAGTGCAAAGGTTGCGGGCTCTGCGTTGAAGCATGCCCGCCGAAGGCGATCACCCTCAGTGAGCGATTGAATCACTACGGCTATCGCACGGCAACGTATGCCGGCGCGGGCTGCACCGGATGCGGAATCTGCTTTATGGTGTGCCCCGAGCCGGGGGCGATTACTGTTTTGAAGATCGTGCAGCATCCGTCCGTTAATGGACACGGCGTAGAACCATGCATTGCGGGAGCGAGCACATGCGCAAGCAATTAATGAAGGGCAACGAAGCGGTGGTGAAGAGCGCAATTCTGGCTGGATGCCGCGCATTCTATGGGTATCCCATTACGCCGGCCAGCGAGATTACCGAGGCCGCGGCGCTCTATATGCCGGAGGCGGGCGGCGTGTTTTTGCAGGCGGAGAGCGAGGTAGCGGCCATCAATATGCTTTATGGCGCTGCATCGGCGGGCGTGCGTTCGATGACGTCATCGAGCGGGCCTGGCATCAGCCTGATGCAGGAAGGCATCAGTTACCTGGCGGGCGCGGAACTGCCCTGCGTGATCGCTGACATCACACGCGGCGGACCGGGATTGGGAAACATCGCCTCCGAGCAGGGAGACTATCACCAGGTGGTGAAGGGCGGCGGGCACGGCAATTATCGGACGATTGTGCTGGCGCCACATTCCGTGCAGGAGATGGCGGATTTGACCGCGCTTGCATTCGAACTCGCCGACCGCTATCGCAACCCTGTAGTACTGCTGGCGGACGGATTTATCGGGCAGATGATGGAGCCAGTCGAGTTTCCGCAAACGGCCCTCGAACCGCGGTTGCCCGAATGGGCAGTGGCAGGCACGAAAGAGACACGCGGCAATTACATCACATCGATGCATCTTGATAACGACGCTCTGGAAGCGCATCAGCTCCATTTGGAAGCGAAGTATCGCCGCGCGCAGGAGTGCGAGGTGCGCGCCGAAGAGTGGCAAACCGAGGACGCGGAGATTGTGCTGGTGGGCTACGGAATTGTGGCGCGGATTTTGAAGGCTGTCGCCGCAGAGGCTCGCGATCTCGGCCTCAAAGCAGGAGTGCTGCGGCCGATCACGCTGTTCCCGTTCCCTACCAAACATTTTCAGCGGTTGGCCAAAAGCGCACAGGTCTTCGTTGTGGTGGAAATGAGCAACGGCCAGATGTTGGAAGATGTGCGGCTCGCGCTGAATGGGGCGCGGCCGGTGGAGTTTTTCAGCCGCGTGGGCGGAAATGTGCCGTCGCACGAAGAGGTGCTCAAGATTGTGAAAGATCAAGCGCGGCAGATCCTATCGGAAACACGGCCCGAAGAGGAGCGGATGGCAAATGTCTAACGAGATGGTTGCTGAATACGAAGTTTCACACGCCAGGCCCAAGGCATTCTTCAAGCGCTTCACGCGCAAAGAAGAGTTGCAGCATCAAACTCATTATTGCCCAGGGTGCGGACACGGCCAGGTGCATAAAATGCTGGCGCGTGCCATCGATGAGTTGGGTATCCAGGACAGGACAGTCCTGATCAGCCCGGTGGGCTGTTCGGTGCTGGCCTACAACTACTTTGACGTGGGCAATGTGCAGGGCGCGCATGGTCGCGCGCCGGCGGTTGCCCTTGCGATCAAGCGGAGCAGGCCGGAGAGCATCGTGATCAGCTACCAGGGCGACGGCGATTTGTCGTCGATTGGATCTGCTGAGATTCTTCATGCGGCCAATCGCGGCGAAAATATCACAGTCATCTTCGTTAACAACTCGATCTACAGCATGACCGGCGGACAAGTTGCGCCGACTACCCTGCTGGGTCAGAAGACCGTGACATCCCCGAATGGAAAAAGCGCGGCTACAGAAGGCTATCCGCTGCACATGAGCGAGCTGCTGGCGACGCTGGAAGCTCCCGTCTACATTGAGCGCGTGGCTCTGGGCGATAACAAGCAGATTGCGCTGGCAACACGCGCCATCAAGCGCGCCGTGGAAAACCAGGTGAAGGGACTGGGCTTCTCGCTGATCGAGGTGTTGGCACCCTGCCCAACGATTTTCAAGATGACTCCAGTCGATGCGCAGCACTGGGTGCGCGATGTTCTGGCTAAGACTTATCCGGTCAAGGTGATTCTTGATCGCACCAAAGAGGCACAGCCACGGAAGTTACCTGAGGCCGCGCCGGCTCTGGATCGGATTCCGCAAATTCTTGGTGTCGCCATCGAGGGTCTGCCGGAGGGCAATCCGATAGCGCTCGATAAGACGGCTCCGGACCTCGATCTACGCGTACGAGTGGCCGGTTTTGGCGGACAGGGTGTCCTGTTGCTGGGCGAAGTGCTGGCCGAGGCCGGACTGGACGCGGGCGTTGAGGTTTCGTGGCTGCCATCGTATGGGCCGGAGATGCGCTCCGGCACCTCCAACTGCCATGTGCGTTTGTCCAGGCATTTGATCGATTCCCCCATGGTGACGAATCCAAATGTGCTGGTGGCGATGAATGAGCCATCACTCAGAAAGTTCTACAAGAGCGTGCCTGCCGGGGGATGGATTATCTATAACGGCGAGACTTTTCCGGAGGATTGCGTACAGGAAAACGTTCATGTGCTTGCGTGCCCTTTCACGCGCGTGGCTGACGAACTGGGCGATTCGCGAGCCTGCAACATGGTGATGCTGGGCGCACTACTGGAGATCTCCGGAGCAGTGCGGGACGTAAACATCGACGCAGCGCTGCGGTTGCTGGTGAAGAATCCGCGCTGGATGGAATTGAATAAGCGCTCTTTGGCGCGAGGCCGGGAGCTCTACAAAGAATCGTGTCAGGAGTTGTGCCATGCAGTCTAGTGTGGATCAGAAGATGATTGTGTATTTCAACGGGCAGTATGTGCCGCTGGCTGAAGCGCGCGTGGGAATTCTGACGCATGCCTTGCATTACGGCACCGGCGTGTTTGAAGGAATCCGCGCGCATTGGGATGAGGGACAGCAGGAGTTGTTTGTGATGCGTCCCGTGGAACACTTCGAGCGCTGGAAACAGAACTGCGGCTTCCTGCGGATTGTTGTTCCGATGTCGTCCGAGGAGTTGAACGAGATAGCCATCGAGTTGATGCGCAGAAACGCATTTCGAACGAATGTTTATGTACGGCCGCTGGCCTACAAGAGCGCGGAACGCATAGGAGTATGCTGCGACGAGCAGGATGCCTTCGCGCTGATCGCGCTTCCCTTTGGCGATTATCTGCCCACTGACCGGGGGCTGCACGCGGGCGTGAGTTCGTGGCGGCGCATCGACGACAATGCTATTCCCGCGCGAGGCAAGATTTGCGGGGCGTACGTAAACAGCGCGCTGGCCAGCGACGAGGCTCATCGATGCGGCTTCGACGACGCAATCTTTCTGAACGAGAGCGGTCATGTTGCAGAAGGAGCAGCATGCAACATCTTCATGGTGCGCAAGGGAAAATTGATTACTCCTTCGGTGACCGAAAACGTTCTGGAAGGCATTACGCGCGACGCGGTGATGGAGCTGGCGCGGCGTGAACTCGGTCTTGAGGTTGTGGAGCGCCCCATCGACCGCAGCGAATTATATGTTTGCGATGAGCTGTTTTTCACAGGAACCGCGGTTGGCGTTGCGCCCGTGACGCAAGTCGATCATCGCCTGGTGAAGGATGGGGTCATCGGCGTGATTACGCGCGAGCTACAGAAAGTGTACTTCAATGCGACGCGCGGGCATTTGCAAGCTTATTTGAATTGGCTGAAGCCTGTTTACAAGAGCGGGATGAAAGACGAGCATGGCCAGGATGTTCCGGCAGAATTGATTACCGGCTGATTCTGACGAATGCGGCTTGTGAACCAGCTCAGCTATGGAGGGAGAACACAGACGAGCACCACCAGAGTTGCTGAAAGCGCCTCTGGCATCGGGTGACGCCATCAACGGCAGAGCCTATGCCACCGGCATCTTATGATCGCCACGGCAGTTTTGCGGCGTATTGTTTCGTTAACCCATTTGGTACCTGAAATTCGGAGGAAAGTTTATGAGTGCTGTTATGGAGTCCCGCAAGGCTATTGCGGAGGACTATGTCAATCAAATTCTCAACCTTGTGAAAGCCAAGAATCCTTGTGAACCGGAATTCCACCAGACAGTTCTTGAAGTGGTCGAATCCCTGAAGCCCGTGTTGGAACGCCACCCGCATTATCAGGAAGAAAAGATCCTGGAGCGCATCACCGAGCCGGAACGCGTAATCATGTTCCGCGTTCCCTGGTTCGACGACAAGGGCAAAGTGCAAATCCATCGCGGTTTTCGCATCGAGATGAACAGCGCCATCGGCCCCTACAAGGGCGGACTACGCCTGCACCCCTCGGTCAACCTGGGCATCCTGAAGTTCCTGGCCTTCGAACAAGTGTTCAAGAACTCGCTGACCACGCTTCCCATGGGCGGCGGCAAGGGCGGGTCCGATTTCGATCCCAAGGGCAAGAGCAACAATGAAGTCATGCGCTTCTGCCAGAGCTTCATGTGCGAACTGGAACGCCACATCGGTCCGGACACGGACATTCCGGCCGGCGACATCGGCGTGGGCGGACGCGAGATCGGCTACCTCTTCGGGCAGTACAAGCGGCTACGCAATGAGTTCAGCGGCGTTCTGACCGGCAAGGGCCTGGGATGGGGCGGTTCGTTGATTCGTCCCGAGGCTACTGGCTACGGCTGCGTGTATTTCGCCGACGAAATGATCAAGACGCGGAAGGAAACGCTGGAAGGCAAGACCTGCCTGGTCTCCGGCAGCGGCAACGTCTCGCAATACACGGTGGAGAAGCTGCTTGACCTGGGCGCGAAGACGGTCACGCTGTCCGATTCCGACGGCATGATCTACGATGCCGACGGCATTGACCGCGAGAAGCTGGCCTACGTTCTGGACCTGAAGAACAACCGCCGCGGCCGCATGAAGGAGTACGCCGAGAAGTACAAGAAGGCCGTCTACACTCCTGTCGATCCGAAGCTCGACTACAATCCGCTGTGGAACATCAAGGCTGATTGCGCCTTCCCGAGCGCCACGCAGAATGAGATCAACGCGAAGGACGCTGCCCATCTCATAAAGAATGGCGTGAAGCTCGTCTGCGAAGGCTCGAATATGCCGAGTTCGATCGAAGCTACCAAGACATTCATCGATGCGAAGGTTCTCTACGGGCCAGCCAAGGCCTCCAATGCCGGCGGCGTTGCCACTTCCGGCCTGGAGATGACACAGGACAGCATGCGCCTTTCCTGGTCGCGCGAAGAAGTCGACTCTCGTTTGCACAAGATCATGATTGCAGTCCACAAGAATTGCTTCGAAACGGCCGATAAGTACGGCACGCCGGGCAACCTGGTGAACGGAGCCAACATCGCAGGCTTCTTGAAAGTTGCCGATGCCATGCTCGATCAGGGCCTGGTCTAAACCAGAGCAACACTTCAATACAAAACGCGGGAAGGAGCAATCCTTCCCGCGTTTATTTTTCAGGGGAGCTGCAAAGTCGCCCTGAAGGCATCGAGATACCTGACGCCGAAGCGTTACTATCGCGCGGAGGCGTTGCCGTACTTGTTGTGGAAGAAATGGCGGTTGATGTCAGGCCAGAACTCCCTGAACCAGAAGCAACCTGCGTCGATCCCGATGTCCAGGCCCCACTCGGATCCGGTGTTCCCAAGGGACCGCGAGGCAGAGGGGTAATAGAGATTAGATATCCCCGCGGCGGTGCCGGCGCCGAGGATCTCGCTGATGTTGAAGACTTCAGCTCCGGAGTTTGAGCGGGTGACGACGGCGCGGCTGAGGGCATAGCCCGTGCGTTTGACGAATCCGCCGCGGCCGAGGGTATAGTAGCGCGCATCTTCGTGGGTAAAGGTGGGAAAGATAAACTCGACCATATAGTTTTCGCTGGTTTGGTCGACGGCAGAATGCCAAAAGTAACGAGCGAAACCGGCTGCCCCCTGATGAAACTCGGGAGTAGCGCGCTTGTCCATGTTGTAGGCCGCGATTACCGCCGGGAAGAAGATGGAGGAGTAATCGAACGAATCCTGAGTGGCGTCGATGAACTTTTCTTTGATGGTCTCTGGCGGAAGTTTTGCGTCGACGCTGACAGCGCGAAAGTTGGGCATGATTCCGAGGATGCGCTTGGTTTGCTGGCCGCTTGCATACCCCAGCGAATTTTTCACCGGTTGCGTCTGCGGCGCAGACCCGCTGTCGCTTGAGGATTGCGGCGGAACGGCATCCGCCTGCAGGCCCGGCTCCGGCGCGGGAGCGTCGACCGTCGTGGCTACGAGAGCGGCTGGCCCAGGGTGGTCGGCTTCTGCCTGCTGAGCTGCCAAGTTAGCGCAGGCGCTGAGGCAGAAGATCAGCGCAACGGCAGACGATCTGAACGAGAAAAAACGTCTGCAATGTAATTTCCGGAAACGAAATATCAGAGACATGGGGAGAATCTCCTGAAAATGACAAGTGCTATGTTTCATGTCCATTCTGACCATATCGTGAAGCGGAAGGAGAGCTTGGATTTCAGGGGATAAGCCTCTTCTCCACCAACCTCCTTTCGCGCCAGACATAAATAATAGATGCTCTTCTCACCAGAAATGATCGCAGTCAATTTGGCTGTGCGGCTACTTCTGGTTCTTCTCCTGCTGCTTATTCTGCTTTTCAGCAGCGTCTTGTGCCCGCGCCTTCGCATCAATACCATGGGTTGGATCTTTGTGGAATAATTTCCGGGAGATATCCGGCCAGAACTCCTGAAGCTCCGAGCCAAAGGCACCCTCGAAGGTGACTGTCATGCCGGTTTCGATGGTCTGGGCGACGTTGCCGCTGCTCCCGCCGGGAGAGTAAAAATTGGAGATTTCGCCAGCGATCATGTTGCCCATGACATTGGAATAGTTGGGTTCCCACTTGCCGGTGTTGTCGTGCTTGCAGATAAAGGTGGTGGCAAAAGAATAGAGGACACGACGGCGGATGGGGCCGTGGCCCATGCGGAAGTAGCGCGGGTCCTGGTGGAGTATGGAAGGCAAGACCGCGTTGCCGAGCGTGTTGCCGATGACGTTATCCGCGTAAGCGGCGGAGGCGCGCTTTGCGAATCCTTCGGGGCCCCAGCCATACCCGGTGTTGGAGTCGTTGGCCTCGCCAAGGCCTGCGACAATCAGCGCCAAAGTAAAGGTGTAAGGGTCGATAGAGGCACGGAATTGGAGCTTAAATTTCTCCGCGGGAGTGAGAGAGACAGCATCGCTGTGGTAGGTGACGTTGAACGAGGGCACAATTCCCGCCAACCGCTGGTGCTCCTCCTCCTTGATCTGTTCTTCGGCAAGTTCGTGCTTGCTCTTTACGGCGCCGGGTTGCTGAGCGGCGGTTTGCGAGCTGGAACTGCTCTGGCCCGGCGTGGCACTCGGGACCGGCTGTGGGGTGGCCTGGCTTTGCCCGGCAGGAGCTTGCTGCGGCTGCGGAGCTTCTGGAAGCTCCGCAACGGCGGTCAACACGGCACTCGTTTCCTGTGCAAGCGCACAGGAAGGCAATGCCGGCACACCTGCTCCAGCGAAAAGTATAGCTGTAATCCAACAGAAACCTACGCGCATCCAATCCCCTTTTTGTGGAGCCGGCATCCGTTTGGGCGGCTCACGCAAAAAGCGAGTCGAACCGGAAGGCCACTTCCTAGAATAAATCACTCTGCTCCGCGCGCTTCAAACAGCGCACATCCTGAGCAACAAATCAATTTGCGCAGAGACTGCTATTCCTTTAGACGGAATTTTGCTTTCAAAGGAGACAATTTCTTATCTTTTCTTCGTGCCTAGCCGGAACGTAAGTCAGAAAAAGAAGATTCCCGATCTTTGTTAGATTTATTTTATCAAGACTGTGTAGAGTTAAATTCACATCCATTTCGAGGAGGCGCACGCATGTCCCATCCCCATCCCGTCGTACACTTTGAGATTCTTGGCCGCGACCAGAAGTTGCTGGAGGATTTTTATAAGGGCGTTTTCAACTGGGAGATCACGCCCACCATGGAGGGGTATTCGCTGGTCAAGCCGGGCTCCGGCATTGGCGGGGGCATCGGCGCCATGGGCGATGCGCGCGCGCATGTCACGTTTTATGTTGCAGTTGCGGACGTAAACGCGGCGCTGGAGTTGATTGAGAGCAAGGGCGGCAAGAAGGCCTTCGGCCCACATCCCATCCCAGACGGCGGAATCATCGCCGGCTTCAACGACCCTGAAGGCCATCTGATCGGGCTGGTGCAGGGGCCAAAGTAGCCGGGGATGTGACTACAGGTTCATACCGCAAAATCAATGAAGCCGCGTTGCGGATCGGTGGAGACCAGCTTCGCAGTTACCTTGTCGCCCACGTCCAGCCCTTTGCCGCCGCTGACGACCATTCCATCGACGTGCGGGTCGAGGGTGCGCACGAAGACGCCGTAGTTGTTGACGCCGGTGACGATGGCCGGGAAGCTCTGCCCGATGCGCGGGTGCAGCACCACCGCGGCGATGCGCTTCTGCATCTCACGCTCAACCTTGCGGGCGTTGTCCTCCATCAGCGTGCAATGGATAGCGATGGTGTTGAGGTCGCCTTCGGAGTATGGCTGCGGCGTCTTAGCCAGCCAGGCCTTCAGCAGACGCTGCGTCACCATGTCGGGGAAGCGGCGGTTGGGGGCGGTGGAGTGGGTGTAGTCCTGCACGGCCAAACCGAAGTGGCCGGGGGAAACTTCATTGGGCTTGACCAGCACATACTCGCCTGGGCCCATCAGCTTGATCACGGTCAGCGAGAGGTCCGGAAAGTGGTCGGGGTCCTTTTTCTTCTGCGCCAGCAGGAAGTCGTTGAGAGCTTTTGAATCGGGTTCGACGGGCAGCTTTGTGCCCAGCCCCGCAGCCACCTCGACGATGCGGTCCCAGCGCTTGGGCGTGCGCACAATGCGGCGGATGGAGGCCACGCCGGCGTCCTCAAAGGTCCGGGCGATGACGCCGTTAGCCGCCACCATGAACTCCTCAATCAGCGAAGTGGCGCGATTCTTTTCCAGTTGCTTAATCTCCATCGCCTCCTCGGCTATCATCACCGGGCGAGTTTCTATCGTCTCCAGATCCAACGCGCCGTGCTGGAAGCGTCCGTCGACCATGCGCTGCGCCGCCGTGTCCTGGAGTTTGAGTTGCGCGGCCAGATCAGCGCTGGCGGCCACCTTGGCCGGCGCCGGTCCACGTCCCTCAAGCCACGCGCCCACGCTGTTATATGCCAGTTGCGCATGATTGCGAACCAATGCGCGATAAGCCTTCCCGTCCGATGCCGTGCCCGCCTGGTCTACGGCAAACTCGATGACCAGCGCCACGCGATCTTCATTCTCGTTGAGCGAGGTAATGCCCTCGGAAAGCTCCGCGGGCAACATGGGAAAGACCTTGACGCCGGTATAGACCGAGGTCGTCTCGCTCTTGGCATGGCCGTCGATGATCGTGCCCAAGTGGATGCGCGCGTCCACGTCGGCCACGCCGACAAGAACGCGAATACGGCCATCGGGCAACTGCTCAGCCCATTCAATCTGGTCCAGATCCTTGGAGGTGTCGTTGTCGATGGAGGACCAGAGGAGGCTGCGCAGGTCCTGTGCGCCTGGGGATGCGGGCGCGGCGGGATTGGCCTGAATGGCGGCCAGCTCCTTGTCCGTTCCGGCGGGATAATCCGGCTGAAAACCGTGCTCGATCATCGCGGCATGGGCTGCGACAACAAGATTGAAGTGAAATGGATGGCTGGTAGACATCGGTATTGGGCTCCTTCAAACTGAAGAGCTAGGCTAACATGCCAGGGTTGTATGGCGTGAAAGAACGAGGGTGTGTTGGGTTCGTGGTGTCCTACCCTTTTCGCAATAGATTTCAAAAAGCAGATTCTTCGACTCCGCTGCACTTCGCTAAGAAGGATGGGACATAAAACATCTATGGTTAAGTCAAGGATGGGCCACGCGAACATTTGTCCAGGCGCGGACGAGGACGTCCGCGCTACAGCCGGCCGGGAGGCCGGCGTTACTTTACGCTGCTTGATAGGCCGGCGTTACATTTCTACTTAGCGGTCATGCATTCCGAGCCCCCAAATCTGAGTGATCTGGGCACTCGGCATTGTGCTGTCCCACCCTTTCGCCAATACAAAAGCGAAAGGATGGGACACGGAGATTTGTGGAAAGGACGAAAACGATTTCCTATTGAATGCCGAGATCGGTGAGCACCTTGGGCTTGGCCTCATCCACAACCAGGAGATTGTGGCAGGCTGAGCAGTCCTGTGTGATGCTGACGCCGCCCTTGGCCGCGTGCTCGCCATCGTGGCAGCGGAAGCAGCCCGGATAGTCCATGTGCCCGATGTGGTTGGGATGCGTGCCCCATGTCACCTTCATAAACGGAAAGACATTCTGGCTGTAGAGGGTCACGAGTTGCTGGCCCGCCAACTTGACCTGAGCTGCCTTGGCAGCCAGCACCTCAGGATGCTCGGTGCGATAGAAGGCTTCAAGCTCGGCGGGAATCTTCACGCTCGCCTCGGCTTCGCTGGCATAATTCGCCTTGAGCAGTTCCAGACCCTTCTTGTGGACCCAGGGCAGATCGGGATTCACCGCGCCCTCGGCCATGGCCCGGTTGAGCGCGTCTTCCGCGGTTACAAAGGTGTGCGCCGCGCGGTTGTGGCAGTCGATGCAGTCCATCACCCGCCGTTCGCCTTGCGGCACTCCGTTGCCCGCCGCCGCGGTGGCAAAGACGGTTTCAGTGCCATTGTCGTTTCGCTTCTGTACCCAGGGGATCGTGGTCCGTGTTGGGTCGGTGGCGACGTACTCGATATGCCCCAGGTGTACGCCGTGAATTCCCGTTAGATGAGAGAGAGAATCCTCGCCGCCCAGATGCAGCACAACGACAGATTGGGTTTCGGTGTTCTTTTCGTCGTCGGCAAAGCTGGACTTCACCAGCAGCTTTTCGCCAATGAACCTGGCAGGCGTGTGGCAACCCTCGCAGGTATACCGCGCCGGGCGCAGGCTCTCTACCGGTGACGGAATCGGCGTGGGGTAACGGTCAAACGTGACTTCAAGAATCTGTTTGGTGCCGTTCACCTTGGCGGAAAAGTACGCTTCCGCGCCCGAGCCGATGTGGCAATCCACACAGGCCACATGAGAGTGCGCGGAGATTTTGTAGGCCGTGTACTCGGGGTGCATCACGTGGCAACTCTGGCCGCAGAACTGCGGCGAATCCATGTAAGCCGCGCCTCGATAGCTGGCTATCGACACCACCAGCAGGTTCACGATGGTGGCTGCCAGAACGATGTCAACGCCATGGCGAAAGATCTTGTCGTTGAAATCGACCTTGGGGAACTCCAGCGGAATCAGCCCGGCTTTTTGCAGCTTTTTGCGGCGCGCCCACATGCCTACCGGGATCAGCACTAATCCGGCGATGAACAGGGCCGGCAGAAGCAGGAAAAAGATAATACCCAGATAAGGATTATCATTGGGGCGGCCAAAGAGTTCGACCAGCCAATAAGCAATCATGGTCACGCCGGCGGCGGTAGTAATCGCTCCGCCGGCAAGGCTGATGGGATTGTTGCCGAAAAACAGCGCTGGGCGCACCCAGCCTTCACGGAATTTTTGCAACACTGGCACGATATTCCCTCACTAGAAAAAAAGACGGCCCGCCTCTAAGTGCGAAACCTCTACTAGGGCGCCCTGAAAGAAATTGTATAGGGTTGATTCCCGAGGAAATCAACCCTTGTGCATTGGGCACACTGATCGTGGCTTCGCTTGAGGGCGGGCCTGTCGCGTTCGGCTGCAACCCTTATTGGCCGGGCGGCAACGGTTGCGGGTTCAGGAAGCTGCGGTAAAAGATCACCGCATCCTTGATTTGTGCCTCGGTGAGTCCTGCGATCGGCTTCATCTTGCCTTTGCCGTTCTTGACGGCGGTAATCATCTGGGGCACTGTGAGCGTTTTGATGGCGGGGTCGGTTACGGCCTTGATGCCCATCATCCTGGCCATATTCGGATTGGGGACGCCAGCCGAGCCATGGCAGCTTTGACAGTGAGCTTTGTAAACTGCCTGCCCTTCAGATTCAGCCAGGCACACGGTGCTGGCCAAATACATTACAACGGCCGACACCAACAGGGATAGAATCATCTTTTTCATTGCAAACCTCCTCTGATCATTCTATAGAGCAAAAAAAGAGGGAGTGGACTGGGAATAGTTGATCCCAGTCCACCCCCCGGTGATTAGAATGCGTACTTGACGCCCAGGGTAATGATGTCGCCCTGGGTAGTGCGCGACGGAAGAGTGGGGCTCCACGCTCCCGTTTCTGTATATCCGTCATGGACCCAGTTGGCGTGCCATGCCCAGTCCGACGCAATCTTGTATTCCACGTCGGCAAAGGGTATCAGGTAACGGGATTGAAGCCCGCCGGGCGCCATCAGAGGATTGAGCATCTCTGCTTGCCCGTTGGTCACGTCGTTCAACCGTACGCCGCCGTTGAAGTGCAAGTCCTTCGAAAGCGCATAGTTGATCGACCCGGAGAAAAAGTTCGCCGGGGCGTTATACGTTCCAAAGCCCAGATACAAGCCAGAAGCGCCGCCGTACCCAGAAGGGCTGTTCGCGACAGTGCAGGTTCCCATGTTGTATGCGGTTGATGGAAGCGGCGCATTTGCATTCGCCGTAAAGATGTAGCAAAGGTTGGTTGACGACGCAACGCTATCGTGCGCGTAGTTGAAATCCAAACTCAACTGCTCGTTCGGATGGATTGAAGCAGCAAAGCTGAGGTCGTCGTTGTGCTCCGTGTGGTTGACCATCGGATCGTCGTTCTTGGCCGAGTAAATGCTGGCGGTCGTGGCCAGGTCAACCCACTTTGCCGGCTTGACGGTGGCCCGCACACGAATGTGATAGGACTTGTTCGGAGCTTCGCGTGTGAAGGTATTACTGTGGGTCAACGGCGCGAACGGAGCGGTAGCTACAACCTCCGAGTCAAACGCGCTGCCGCTGGCGTATAACGAATTCATCATTTCGTAGTTGACGTTGACGCGCACCATCTTCGACGGCTGTAATACGCCGCCAAAGAGTCCCCAGTTCTCGTGCCAAGTCAGGTTGGTCGCATGAGGATCGCTGATCTCGCGACTCTTGAAGCGCCAACCGCCGGAGACCTTGAGCAGCGGGTTGATGGTCGCGGTGGCCAGCGCGGTGTTTTGAATGATCTTCTGACTCAGGAAGGCCGGTGTGGTGGCGTTGCCTGCCCAGGTTGCCGCGGTGCTGGTTACTACTGAAGTGGTGACAGAGGGATCGGTGAGCGGCGTGAGCATGGTGGTGGTCGGGACAATTGGAGGTCCCACAGACCCCGAGTTGCCTGTCCATGTTTCCGTGGTGTTGTTGGTGGTTCCCCAGGTCCGCGTATCCCACGAGCTGAATGCATCAGAGAACGAGAGATGCTTGCTCAGCTCGGCAATCATGCCGAAGTCACCGCTGGTGTTGATCCGCTTGTTGTCGGCAAACTGACCGTTGGCGCCCCCTCCGTTTTCAATGGTCTGGCGCACGTTGCTGCGTCCCAATCCATTGAATATCTCGTTGAAACTCTTCACCTTGCTGGTGTCGCCGCTGTAGAGCAGGCGTCCATTAAAGGAGACCTTATCCCAGTAGTGCGAACTGAAGCGCAACTGCTCGGTGGGGAAAGAAGTCCTGGTGGGAGCTGTCTGGCTCTGGATGATGGTCCCGGTGCAGTATTGGCTGACTACTCCACCCGATACCTCCAGCGGCTCGGTCGCAGCAGTCAACTTTGTTCCATTGGCCAGGACCGTGCTCGTGCTGCCGCAGACGGTGGTGCCGCCCAGTACATCGACACCCAGAGAGACCGGCGTAGTGGTGGTGTTGAGCGTGTAGTTAGCCCCCGCCAACTGAAACCACGAATCGCCCTTGTAGAGAACGAAGAACTGATCGTAGCTGACAGATGTACGCTTGGCGAGCTTCACGTCCACGCCACCGGTGAAGGTGTCGGACCCTTTGCGGAAGTAGTTGAGAACCTGTACGTCTCCACCGTTATGAACCGATGAATAGCTTGGGCCCTCGTGGGTGCCGTGATTGTACCCGGCGCGGAAGCTGACCACTGAAAGCGGCAGCAGCGTCAGGGCGGTATCGGTGTTGCGCCGCACGGTGTTAAACATATGCAGCGAATCATTTTCGGTAACCAGAGGCGGAGCCGTTGCCGTAAACGTTGTCAGCAGAGAGCTGGCTAACTGGTTATCGTCAAAGAAATTGCGATCTCGCCGGAAGCTGCCCGCGAAGTTGTACCACCGGCCTTTGTTCATCTTCAGCCGGGAAATGTCGTACGGATCGCCACCGTAGCCGGTGCTGTAGGTGGACAAATTGTCGAAGATCGGCGTCTTGGACGGATTGATCGAATGCAATTCCAGCGACTGGCCGAGAATGCGTCCGCCGCTGCCCTGATTGACCAGCGTGTCCCACATCGCCGTGCTGCCGCTGGTTTTGGTATAGCGCCCGCCCACTTCGAGAGACTGGTGAACCAGGTAGCCGTGCGAGACGGTTTCGCCCGGCACCGCGGCCGTCGTCTTCTCTGGAACTGGTTTTGTTGGGACTGGTTTCGCGGGTTTGGCCGCATCCGGCTGGGCTTGCCCAAAGCCGGCGACCGCGCCGCCTGTTAATAGGATTGCCGCAAGGGTAAGGGTGCACAACCGGGAGACGTTGATCCCGGCCGGCGACCCACCCAGACACTTGAGAGAATTCGTCTGTATTGTCATCGCTCGCCCCCTTACTATTCCGGATTGAAGAAAACGTTGCTCACGTTGGAGCCGTGAATGGCGGTATGGCATATGGTGCATGCCTGATACTGCGCTGCCTGATTGTGCGAAGGCCCGGTCGGTGTATGGGTCGTAAAATTCATCGACGGAGAGTGGCACTGCAGGCAGATGGTGTTCACATTTCCGCGATTCAGAAGGCGCGGGTTCGGCCCTCCGTGCGGGGTATGGCAAGCTGTGCAGCCTTCGGTCTTGACAACCGCATGCTCATATACAAACGGCCCACCCGTCTCTGTGTGGCACTTGGTGCAGACCAGGTCCTGCTGCGTGGACGACATCACGGCTTTCTTTCCATAGGTGCCGTGCGCATCGTGGCAGTCCGTGCACTGGATCAGTCCCTCGTTCACCTTGTGATGGAATGGCATGGAAAACTGCGGCTTGATATCCGTGTGGCACTGGAAACACAGCGTGGGCTGAGGAGCCTTCAACAGAGACTCGTTGCTGCCGCTGGCATGAATGCTGTGGCAGCTGATGCAGCTTACGTTGCCCTCGCCGTGAGCCGAACGGTCAAAGTTCTGGTGCTTGCCCTGGTGGCAACCCAGGCAATTCGCGTCCACCTCTTTGGCCGTAGCCTTGGAGGGGTTGAAAATCTTGGTTATGTCGCCGCCGCCCTCTACGTGCAAACGGCCCGCACCGTGGCAACTTTCACAAGTAGCCCCGTTGTTGCCATGCAGCTTGGCCAGGTTGGTATGAGGATTGGTGGCAAACCCTTTCGCCACTTCATCGTGGCAGGTTGCGCAGGTTTCACCGCCCACATAATCCGCGGGCGAGACGTCCTTGACCTTTGCGGTGGCCGGCTTATCGCCGGGCGCCGGAGCCGCCAGAACAGGGACGCAGAACATACCTACGCCCAGCATGAACATCAAACAAGCTCGCAACCCCGGCCACTTGCCCGGAGCCGCACCAATCGGCAATTGCGTGACAGGCCCATCTCTGTGCATCAGTACCGCCTCGGATGCTCTCACAGGCCGCTTCCGCAAACAGAATTACCGGCATCCGCCTACTCAAACAGCTGATTCCCCTGGGGAAGGCTGTCCGCGCGGCAGAAGTGCCGGTGACACAGTTGCGGAAGGTGCTCTTTGTGCGGAGCATCACTTCATGCCGGAAGATTACGGTTTCGTTATAGGCCCTAGCGGTGATGCCCGTCACATCCATAGGGGAAGTACATTCCGGCCTGTGTTTTCCTCTCCCAAAGTGACTTGAATTTCAGAATTGACGAAAATGCCAGGGCTTGCCTTGATTATTCAGTGGCCCGATATGGCAGGCAACCTCCCACTGAAACGCCTGTTGGAGGGATTGCCCGTTGGCAGATGAACAGATAGTTGGCGTGACGGCTGTGCAAAACAGAACACTTTCTCTGGTGGAATGTTTTTACAGGAAATTGTGCAGCTTACGGACATTCAACCATCTCAGTTTATCTTCCCGCTTGATCGGCGGCCTACCCGCTCCGAGACCGGCAAGCCTGTTAGCCTTGGACGGAAAATGCAATGAATACGGTCCGGCTGTTGGGGCTTGCATAGACGTGAGGCCCATCACATCCACGGCGGCTCCGGCTCCGGCACACTCACTTGAGGTAGGAGTCTCTTCCCCAGGAGGCCAGGGCATTTTTCATCTCGAAACGGCCCTCGAGTTTTGTGCAGGGCGAGTCATGAACCGGGATGGAAAAATTGGACCGGTGGCGTACGGGACAAGACCATGGCGCATACAGAGAACTCGGCAGCAACGCAAATACGGCAAAAGCACATAGCACGGCAGGTTCCCGTGGGATGCGCCGCATGCTCTAACCGCCGTCCCGGTTGGTTCTGCTCTTTGGGCAGCGCCGTGCTGGCCGATCTTGAGCTGGCAACCAGCACCGTCTCCCTTCCCGCACAGGCTTCCCTTTTCAACCAGGGCGAGGATGCACGCTGCCTTTACCTGATCTGCGGCGGTTATCTCAAGCTCACCGCCGGGCGCATGCAGGATCGCCAGATGATCGTCCGGGTAGCCGGACCGGGCTCCATGCTGGGGCTGTACGCGGTTCTATCCCACGGCGTCTACGAGGTTTCGGCTGAAACGCTCACAGCTGCCCAGCTCCGCCCCGTGGAGCGCGACCGGTTCCTCAGCTTCCTGCGTTCCCATAAAGAAGCCCAGATGCGCGCCGTCCAGTGCATCTGCCAGGAGTATCGCTTTGCCCTGCAGGACGCGTGCCGCATTGCTCTGGCAGAGACCGTGGCCGCACGCCTGGGGCGCTTGCTCCTGGAGCTCGCTCACCAGATCGGCGAACACCTCGACGGAGGCGGCTTCCGCTTTCCGCTCCTGCTGACCCACGAGGAGATGGCTTCCATGGCCTGCACTACCCGTGAAACTGTCACTCGCACCCTGGGCCAGTTTCGCAAAGAGGGCTGGATCTCCATCGAAGACTCCCTGGTCACTCTCCACGAGCCGGAACAGTTGCAAACACTAAGCTAGGCCTTTGTTACTTTTTTATCGCTCTCCACAGGCATGTTGCCGAGTCCAAGAGCTATCATCAGATGATAGGGACAAGGGAATAGGGAATAGGGAACGGGCCTCTCCCACAAAAGCAGCCTCAACCACAATAATTGACCCCTGATCTCTGAACCCTGATTCCTGAAGTGGAGTTCATGGTGCGTATAAACCGTTTTGTTTCTGGCTTTTCTGTTTTTCTGCTCTCATGCTACGCAGTTGTAGCTCAGAATCCGGCGCCCGCAGCACCTCCCCCCGCCGCTACCTCGGGCGAAAGCCCAGCGATTATCGAGTTCCAGAAGATAGAAGACGCCTGGTCCAACGCCATCAACGTACGCGACCAGTACAGTCTGGAACTGGTTCTATCCCCTTTGTTTGTAGACGTTTCTGCCGGTGGCGACATCACCACGCGCAACCAGCAACTGGCCCAACTGATCACCGGCGAGGACAAAACCCTTCATCTTGAGCAGAAGGTGATCACCGTGCGCATGATGGGAGACATCGCAGTGGCCAACGGCACCTACCTGATGCACCATAAGGTCGGCACCGCCCAGGTGGACGAAAAAGGCGTCTTCACACACGTATTCGAGCGCGCCCATGGCGGCTGGATGTGCATCAACTCCCAGCGCACCAAGCTCCCTGAGGACACCAACCCCAAGCATAAGAAGCAGCCCGGCGAGGAAAACCCCTTCCATATCCCGTTTATTGGCAGAGGGTAGCAAGGGGAACCGGTAGGACGGCAGGCGCGCGCTAAACCCTTGACGAACATGGCAATCGACGGAAAATAATCCGCATATTCGCTGATCCGCCATAGTACAGTATTTTGGAATAAGGCCCATTCTTATTCCATAAATTCACTTAAATATGGAATAATGGATCTGTATTCTACTGGATTGGGCGTATTCCGATGAGCATTCAAAGGGAAACGGGGCATTATCGTGTCTCAACGGTCTCTGGGGAGCGCGTACAAGCGTATATCCCCAAACCGTTGCCGCCAGAACCTCCCCTGGAAATGACGCCGCTGTACGCGCTACAGGACAAGGCCAATCAGGCACTGGGCAGGTTGGATGGCTCGACAGCTCTTCTGCCTGATCCCCAACTTTTCATCTACCTATATCTTCGCAAAGAGGCGGTTCTTTCCTCGCAAATTGAGGGAACGCAGTCTTCACTCTCTGATTTGCTTCAGTTTGAAAGCGGCTTGACGCCGAACGCGCCCCTGGACGACGTGAGTGAGACCTCCAATTATGTCGCGGCCATGGAACATGGATTGAAGCGGCTCAAGGAGGGGTTTCCCATCTCCCTGCGTCTTCTCTGCGAAATTCATGGCGTGCTCTTGCGCAAAGGCAGAGGCGCGCAGAAGACTCCCGGCGAATTTCGTCGCAGTCAAAACTGGATTGGGGGAACCCGTCCTGGAAATGCCCTCTTCGTCCCGCCGCCCCCGGAAGACCTGATGAAGTGCCTTGATGCCTTCGAGAAGTACCTCTATGACGACCGGATGCCGCTGTTGGTCAAGCTCGGCCTGGTACATGTGCAGTTCGAAACGATCCATCCATTTATGGATGGCAATGGGCGGTTGGGACGGCTCCTGCTCACGCTCCTGCTCTGCGAGAGCGGCGTGCTCCGCGAACCACTGCTCTACTTAAGCCTCTATCTGAAGCGCAACCGCAACCGTTACTACGAACTCCTGCAAAAGGTCCGCACTGAAGGGGTATGGGAGGAGTGGCTTCAGTTCTTCCTGGAAGGAGTGGAGAGCACCGCGCGCCAGGCTGCCGAGACGGCCTTTCAACTGCGCGAGCTATTCCGCGAAGATGGCCTGCGCATTCAGGCACAAGCCAAATCGGTCGCCTCATCCCTGCAAGTTCATAGTTACCTGCAAGCCAAGCCGGTTGCCTCCATTGGCTCCATCGCGGCCGGTGTTTCAAAAACCGTCACCACGGTGGCCGTTGTTCTTTCTAACCTTCAGAAGTTGGGCATTGTCACTGAGACCACTGGACGCCGCCGTAATCGCATCTTCATCTACCAGCGCTGCCTCGATCTGATTGGAGCGGGAACCGAGCCGATTCCGGGAATGCGCTGACGGGCTACCCCGCCTGCCTTCTCGCCCCTTGCAGCCGGATGGACACATGAACCAGCCCCAGCGCGGCTGGCGTTACACCGGGAATACGGCTGGCCTGGCCGATGGTGGAGGGCCGCACCCGCTCCAGCTTCTCGCGCATTTCCCGCGATAATCCGCTGATGACGCCGTAATCAATCCACTCGGGGATCGCAACCCCTTCTGCGGCCTTCAGCTTGGCAATGGATTTTTTTTGCTGCTCCAGGTAGCCGGCAAACTTGATCTCCGTCTCCACGGCGCGCGCTTCATTGCGCAGCGTGGCTCGCGCTTCGGGAGTTTGATCGGGTAGAGCAATTAGTTCAGTCAGCAGCGGATCGGCGGCCAGCTCGTCGCGCATCGCACCGAGCACCGTCTCGATGCCCACCTCAGGCCGCTTCAGCAGTTGCGCCCAGGTTAAACCAGCGATGGCCGGCAGATCGCCCAGGCCCGCTGCACCCAGCCGCTCTGTGTCTACCTTGCGAGTGGTCAGCAGCCGCTCCAGCGCGCCCATGCGTGCCTGTTTGTGCTCGTATTCCGCCCAAGCCGCGTCATCAATCAGCCCCAGACGCCGCCCGTACGGTGTCAGCCGCCGGTCGGCGTTGTCGATGCGCAGGTGCAGCCGGAACTCGGCGCGCGAGGTAAACATTCTGTACGGCTCGTTCGTCCCGATTGAGATCAGGTCGTCGATCAATACGCCCGTGTAGCCTTCGCTGCGGTCGAGCGTGAACGGCGGCTCGCCCTTGAGCATGAGCGCCGCGTTGATGCCGGCCATGATCCCCTGGCAGGCAGCCTCTTCATAACCGCTCGTCCCGTTAATCTGCCCGGCCAGGTACAGTCCTTCCATGCTCTTCACGCGCAATGTCCGGTCCAACTCGGTCGCGTCCACGCTGTCGTATTCAATGGCGTAACCAGGGCGGAGCATCTCTGCCTGGTCGAGGCCGGGGATGGAGCGGACAATCTCCCACTGCACCTCCATGGGCAGCGAGGTGGACATGCCGTTCACGTAAACTTCGTGGGTGTGCAGCCCCTCCGGCTCCAGAAAAAACTGGTGCTGCGTCTTGTCAGGAAACTTAACGATCTTGTCCTCGATGGACGGGCAATAGCGCGGCCCAATTCCAGCGATCTGCCCCGAATACATCGCCGAGCGATGGACATTCGCGCGAATAATGCGCAGCGTCTCCGGCGTGGTGAAGGCGATGTGGCAACTGATCTGCGGCTGGACAATTCTCTTCGTCCGGAAGCTGAAAGGCGTCGGCTCCGCGTCCCCCGCCTGCTCCTCAAAAGCCTCCCAACGAATCGTTCGCCCATCGAGCCGAGGCGGCGTACCCGTCTTGAGCCTGCACGTCCGCAAGCCCAAAGCCCGCAGCGCCTCGCCCAGCAACTCAGAGGCAGGCTCGCCGCTGCGGCCGGCTGGATACTGCTCTTCACCGCAGTGAATCAGCCCGTTGAGAAATGTGCCGGTCGTAATAATGGTGGCCCCTGCCATAAGCTGACGCCCATCGCGAAGTCTGAGGCCGAGGACCTTTCTTCGCGATCCGGATTTTCCCTCCTCCACAACCAGCCCCGCCACCTCTGCCTGGCGGATGTGCAAGCCCGCCTGACCTTCCAACACTTCGCGCATCTTCACCCGGTAAAGCTGCTTATCGCATTGTGCTCGCGGACTCCACACTGCTGGACCACGAGATGCGTTGAGCAGCCGGAACTGAATCCCCACTGCATCGGCCACCTCGCCCATCACGCCGCCCAGTGCGTCGACTTCGCGCACCAGATGGCCCTTCGCCACGCCGCCAACCGCAGGATTGCAGCTCATCTGCGCAATCAAGTCCAGGTTCATAGTGATGAGCGCCGTTTTGAGCCCCATGCGCGCCGCCGCCATAGCCGCCTCGCACCCGGCGTGCCCTGCGCCCACCACGGCCACATCGTATTGTTCGGTAAAAGCCATCTGGAGCTATTCTACGGATTCCGCCTTCGCGCGCAGAAGATCGGCGCTCTCGCGGACTCCTTTATAATTGGGCCGTCCTCTAAAACTGAAAAATGGAGGCTATCGGGCGAGATGAATACCTGTGCGTGCGGAAATACCATCCATGACAACAGCGCGCGGTGTACCCGCTGCGCCGCTCTTCAACTTCTCGGCGTTGCGATGGATGCATCGGAGGATGAGATCAAAGCCGCCTATCGCCTGCTCGTCAAGGTCTGGCACCCGGACCGTTTTCCCGGCGACCCAAAGTTGAAGGAGGCCGCGGAGAACAAGCTTAAGGAGATCAACTCCGCATACGTCTTTCTTACATCTCCCGCCGCGAAGCGCGGCCCGGTGCAACGGCCAAGTCATACCTCCGCCGGCGCTGCGTCTGCGGCGTCTACGCCACATCCGCCCGCTGCAACGGTAACAGGCAAGTCAACGCGCGTCGAAATCCCCGGTTGGATTCCTTCGATTCAGTTTTGGCCGGCGATGAAATTTCTTTTCAAAATTGGCCTGCTTGCTGTCGTGATTCTTTTGGGAAGGTATCTCTGGATTGCCTTTGATCTTCAGGACTCAGTGGGCGATGAGGCTACCAGTGTATATAAGTCTGGCGAGAAGAATCTGCTGAACGGACTTGAGGCGCCGAAGAAAAGATTCCTGGATGCAATGAAACGAGACTTGCAAAGATTCGAATGGTTTAGGTCCTCGCCTCAATCTGAGCCGCAGCCCGCGCCTGTCACTGCCGATAATCAGCAGCCAAAGAAGAGTCATGCCGCAACCCATTCGCCTCAGCCCGAAGTTCATGTGCTCAAATCCTATCTCACGGTCGGTTCCACGCGAGACGAGGTGATAACTCAGCAAGGAACGCCGACAGCATCCTATGAAGATAAGCTGGTCTACGGAAAATCGGAGTTATATCTCAAGGACAATGCCGTCATCGGCTGGAGAATCGATCCCGTTGCATCCCCAATACGAGTCAAGATATGGCCGCAAGCTTCCGTCGATCCCGACCTGGAATTTTTCACGATTGGCTCATCCAGGGACGAGGTGCTGGTGGTTCAAGGAACCCCGACGGAATTTACGTACGATCAGTTTGAATACGGCACTTCGGTGGTGTATTTCCAGAATAATCGCGTCATTCGCTGGAAAAACGACCCCGCATCCATCCCGCTCCGGGTGAAGCTGCCATAGAGGACCACATGAAGAATCAATCAAGCCTTACCGCTGAATACATGGCTTTATTCCGCGCCCTGGAGTCTTCGCGACCTGCCACCACACGACTTTTCAATGACCCCTTTGCGCATTTGTTCCTTCACGAATGGCGCAAGTGGTTTTACAAGTTGGCAAGAGTTAGCCTTGGCCGGATGTTTGTGGAGATGCTGCTGGATCGAAACGCTCCCGGCGCCCGCGCGGCAGGAATCGCACGCACCAAATGGATCGATGACGAAGCGGCGCAAGCTCTGGCGCTTGTTCCGCAGCTTGTTTTGCTGGGAGCCGGTTTTGACACGCGAGCTTATCGCTTGCCCGCGGCTCAACGAGTTACTACCTTTGAACTCGACCATCCCGAAACATCGCGCGTCAAACAAGCGGCTCTGCGAAAAAAATTTGGATCTCTGCCGAGTCATGTTCAATTTGTCGAAATTGATTTCAATCAGCAATCGATGACCGATGCACTGCATCAAGCTGGCTTCGAGCGCACCCTGCCCTCATGCATTATCTGGGAAGGCGTGACAAACTACCTTACGGCGGAAGCAATTGACGAAACGTTGCGCCAGATTGCCGGCACTGCGCCCGGCAGTATCTTGTTGTTCACTTATATTCATCGCAGCGTTCTGGATCATCCCGATCAGTTTTTTGGCGCTGAAAAGATGATGGCCAGGCTTCAGTCCTATGGAGAGCCTTGGATTTTCGGGCTTCATCCTGACGAGATTCAAGAGTACCTGGCCAAGCGCGGATTGCATCTGATAAAAGATTTGAGCGTTGCAGAGGTGTGGCAACGCGCGGGGCGGTCGAATTCAGGCACGCGAGGCTACGAATTCTATCGGCTGGCATCCGCCTCAGTACAGAACTGACGCCTCGAACTTGTTGCCAACCTGGAGACATCTGTCTGGTCTAATCTTGTAGACAA
The DNA here is from genome assembly GCA_050013195.1 of Occallatibacter sp. Taxonomy (GTDB): domain Bacteria; phylum Acidobacteriota; class Terriglobia; order Terriglobales; family Acidobacteriaceae; genus Telmatobacter. Next base: position 2,130 of record JBEKFS010000028.1, on the reverse strand, counting down.
GTGGCGGGAGAAGAGAAATAATGCGCAATCGATGGTCTTTGGCATTGTTGATGGCTGCGGCTTGGCTGGCTCTGACCGCGGCAGCACAGAACAAGGACAGCTTTACGCCTATGCCGCTCGACGCCGGCTTCGGGCCCATGGACATCAGCGCGCCGCCCATCGCACCGGAGGAGATCATCCGCCAGTTTGCCGCCAAGGAGAGCGAATTTCAGAGGGCGCTGAGCCACTACACCTGGCGCCGCATCGCACGCGTGCAGACCATCGACGACGACGACAAGGTGGACGGCGAGTATTACCAGGTGGACGACATCATCTTTGACCCCACCGGCAAGCGCATCGAGAAGGTGGTCTTCGCGCCGCAGAGTACATTGCAGCGCGTGCAGATGTCGCCCGCCGACATGCAGGAGATTCAGCGCGGTTATCTCTTCGTTCTAACCACCGAAGAGATCGGCCAGTACAACGTGAAGTACGTGGGTCGGCAAAAGGTGGACGAGGTGGACTGCTACGTCTTCGATGTGGCGCCCAAAATTATCGAAAATAAGCATCGCTATCTGGACGGACGCATTTGGGTGGATACAATCGGCCTGCAAATCGTGGTGACCAACGGCCGCATGGTTCCCTACGACACGCACAAGCACAGCAAAGAACTGCATCCGCCACTCATGACCTGGCGGCAACAGGTGGACGGCCAGAATTGGTTTCCTGTTTACACCAAGGGCGAGGGTGTTCTGCACTTTAGCGGCGGCTCAGGCCACATGGCCCAGAACGTACACATCCGCGACACGATTAAATACACTGACTATAAGCAGGTCGGCTCAACCACAAAAGTTATCAATGAAGGCAAGGACATTACGCCGAACGCAAAGCCGAAGAAGTAGCCGCTTGCTGTTCGTTGATAGCTAACCAGCTGCTTCAGCAGTATTATCACCTTTGAAATTGAACGAAGGGAGATTTCAGACAATCATATGACCGACCAGAGAATCAAGCCTCCGTTGAAGATCGCTCTCCTCGTCTTGATGGCGTCCGGCCTGCTCTGCGCTCAGGAAACCCGCAAAGACATTGTGAACCCGTCGGCCAATCCGGCGGACGACACCAAGGAAAACAGTGCCGCAGTTCCTGATGTCTACGCGCTCACCGGCCACTTCGACCGCATCGTAATCCTGCGCTTCAAATACAAGACCGACCTGCTTGCGGGAATGGAAAAGATGGTGAAGCAGGAGCACATTCAGAACGGCGTCATCCTCAGTGCCGCGGGCTCCGTGCGCGGCTACCACGTTCACCAGGTCAGCAACCGCACCATGCCCTCGCATGACACCTTCGAGCAGAACCCCACGCAGCCAGCCGATTTGGTCAGCATGAATGGTTACATCATCAACGGCAGAATTCACGCTCACATGACGTTGGGAACGCCGGACCGAACCATCGCTGGACATCTCGAAGCGGGCAATGAAGTCTTCACATTCGCCATCGTCACCATCGGCGTCATGAATGACACCGACCTGAGCCGCGTGGATGACAAGACGTACCGGTAGAAAAGCAGGAGGTAGGAGTCAAGCTCGTTATTCCCTGCTCCCTCGATAGAACGAGTATTTACGCGGGTAACAAGTCTTGAGGCGGGCGCCCTTGGTCCCTCGCATTTGGGGACCCGGGATACCACGAATTCCATGCGAGCAAATAGCGAGCGGCTGCCCCACCGCAGGTGGCCGCAGGTGGTTGCAGATTATTTTCCACCTTTGTCGCACAATGATCCCAGAAGTCTTCCTACAAACATCGTCGGGCACGTCCTTTCGCACTTCCTTTCAGCCGGAAGTGGCCTGCAAAGGCCGAAACAGCCCGTAACTCCTTATCCTGGACGATTTTGCAGGGAACTCCTTTGTTTTGACGATTTTACAGCGCAACCCTGTCTGTAAGCTCAAGAAAACAAGGAATTTGCGTCCAAAATAGGGGTGGGGGTACCCCTGAGGGGCGCTTTGCATGAACTGAATAGCTTTGATGAGATGGCTTCCAGAAGCTGGCAGCTAGAAGCTCTGCTTTAATAAAACAAATACTTCCGCCAGCGATCGTCGGCGCGCCCCAACATGCGCATAATCTGCCGGCTGGTGTGCAGCGAGAAGGGGCGCGGGTCGCGCA
>JBEKFS010000027.1:0-27792 GCA_050013195.1 Occallatibacter sp. | reverse complement strand
CATCCGAAAGACTTGTACAGAAATCTGATATATCGTACCTTGCGAAACTGTTCGTTCCAATTATCCCCTTTTGCAATTGGAACGCTTTCCCCATACCTGGTCAATTTCCCTCACCAGCCCACCACATTGGAGGTTTTGATGAAGATTATCCAGTTGCGTTGTTTCTCAGCTCTGCTGAGCGTCTGCGCCGTGGGAGCCTGGGCGCAATCCACCGCTACTCTTTCCGGAACCGTCACCGATCCCACTAACGCAGTCGTTGTTAACGCGATGTGACGGTACACTGCCTCGCCACCGGAGCCGACGGCACTGTCGATACAGATACGGACAGCCTGTACGTCGTGCCGTCATTACAGCCCGGCAACTATAGAGTCCAGGCCACGGCCGCTGGGTTCAGCCCTTACACACTTGAAAAAGTCACCTTGGACGTTGCCCGGCAGGTCACGGTCAACATTCATCTCGCAGTAGCCTCGGCTGGCGCCACGGTGTAAGTGGAAAGCACAATTGCAGATCGAATCCCAGACGATGACCATCGGGCAGGTCATCGACAATAATTCGGTGCAGGACCTCCCGCTTAACGGCCGTCATTTCCTCGATCTGACGGTGCTTACGCCAGGAGGCGTGGTGGCTGACACGGCCGGCAGTCTTACCGCGCCCAGCCGCGGTCTCGGCGCCAACTCCTTCATCACGGCGGGCAATCGCGAAGATTCGGTGAACTTCCAGATCAACGGAATCAATCTCAACGATATAAGCCAGAATCAGATCACCTTTCAGCCGTCCATCAACACCACTTCCGAGTTCAAGATCAACAACTCCACCTTCAGCGCGGAGTACGGCCGCAGTGACGGATCGATTGTGACCGTCGCCACGCGTTCCGGCACGGACCACTTCCATCTTCGGGCAGATATCCTCAACCCGCTTCGCCACCAGCGACGGCGGCTCCTCCCGTCAGCTTCAGATCAGCGCCAAGTTCGTTTTTTAGCCGCCGATCGTCTTCTCAGGCGTGCGCTCTCCGGAATGATCTTCCGATTGAGCGCACGCTCCTGCTTAGGTGTCCATCAAGCCGCGCCTCTTCGCATGCAGAGCTTAACCGCGTAGCCATCGCATCTAAATTTGATATGCTCGTGTAGAATTCCAGAAGATTACGTTACATTAAAAATTCCCCAGTATCTTAACCTCGCTGAGCTTGCCTATCTCCATGTCACGCCATAATCAACTAACTCCGAAATACACTAATTAGGCGCTTTGTTTAGCTATCTACTTACGCACACCACTTACCCACACCGGACTAAAGGTGCCAATTCCCCTGATGCAATCAATAGGCAGTTGTCTCGTTCTGCGCGGTCTTCTTGTGTCAGTTCACACACGACGTGTACAAACTGACACGATTATTCCCGTCGATCAATCCCGTAACCTGTTTGTTTTCAATTGAATTCGTTTGGCATGCGCTTTGCTTTTTGTATAGGCGCAGGCAATCTCGAAATAAACAGGGGGATGCAATGAAGGCTCTTTTGTTCGGCAAGGTGGCGATGATGATCGTGACAGCGATGGCACTGGCAGTTCAGGCGATGGCGCAGCAAGCGCCTAAGCGGATCATCGTGGTAAGTCTGGAAGACCGCAAACTGGCGCTGATCGAGGACGGTAAGGTAAAGAAGATTTATTCAGTCGCAGTAGGCAAGCCATCGACGCCAAGTCCAGTAGGTACCTTCGCCATCGAGCGGCGTATCGTTAATCCAACCTATCACCACAATGGCAAAACTGTTCCACCCGGACCGCACAATCCGGTAGGTGCGCGCTGGATGGGGCTGAGTATCCAGGGCTACGGAATCCACGGAACCAACGAACCCAACTCCATCGGCAAGGCCGCCTCGCATGGGTGCATACGCATGGCCAAGGCTGATGTGGAGGAGATCTTCGATTTGGTTGAAGTGGGTGACACTGTGGAGCTGGTAGGCAAGCGCAATGAGGAAACGGCGCAGCTATTTGGCGATCAACAGAAGCCTTCCGCCGTGGCAGTCGCACAGCCAATCCAAACAGCAATGGTTACGCCAAATGTGATTCCAGATCAGTTCTCTTTCGAGCTGATACCAGAATGGAACGGCGAGAATCAGGCGGCTCAAGTCCTGATGGCTTCGCGCTAAGCGAGGTATGAGATGCATCTGCTGATGGAAGCAATCGACGGTTTGGGGGCGGCTTTGCTGCCGGTGATGGCGGGGCTGCTGTTTGAGGAGTTGACGTTCGGAGGGTTGGTCCGGCTACTGGTGGTTCCATGGCCGGGAACCAGAAGACAAGATCAGAACCACAACAAAAAAGGAGAAGAGAAATGATCGCATTGAAGCTGTTGTTGAATCTTGCGGGAGTGCTGTTGCTGGCTGCCGCTGTGGCAATTCCACTGTATGGCGTCTGGCTTCGCATTCGTATTGCGCGCCGCCGGGCCGGAGGAGAAGAGGCCCTTGCGCCAAATGAAATTGCGTGGCGCGGTCCGGCGGCGCTGGCGCTGGTGGCCTGCCTGCCGTTGCTGGTGGCTGCGAGCATTGTGATCGTGCCCAGCGGAACGGGCGGCGTGCGCGTGAGCCAGATCAGCGGCACACTACCGGGAACGCTATACCCTGGCATGCATTTTGTAACCCCGCTGGTAGAGAGCGTGCAGACCTTCGACTTGCGCGATCATCTTTTCACCGCGGGTCTTGTGGGAGAGGGCGAAAAGCCGGAGATGCAGAAGAAGGGTCTCAGCGTCCAATCGCGCGAAGGCTTGAACATCGGGCTGGCGGTTACGGTGCGCTATCGCCTCGACCCTAACAAGCTGGACAGTGTGCAGGCGCACATGCCCCAACCCGTGGACAAGGAGCTGGTGCCTCCGGTGGTGGCCAGTGCGTGGCGCGAACTGGCGCCTGAATACACCGTACGCGAAATCTTCTCGACCAAGCGCGAAGAGGTGCGCGCCCGAGCATCAGAGGTCATCACTCGCAAACTGGGCGCCGATGGCATCTTCGTCGAAGAAGTGATGCTCTCGGATATTCAACTGCCCGCCGAGTATGCCAAGGGCCTCGAAGGCCTGTTGCTGAAGGAGCAGGAAGACGATCAGATGACAGTGACTACCGATATTCAGCAGAAGCAGGTGCGCATTGCCGAGTTGCAAGCCGAGGCTGAGGCGGTTCAAAAGGTGAAGCAGGCCGAGGGCGAGGCACAATCCCGCGTGGTCGAGGCGCGGGGCGAGGCCGATGCCATGCAATACACGCTGCCGCTTAAGCAGAAACAGATTGAGCAGAGCAAGCTTGAGGCCGAGGCGCACAAGCAGACGACCATTCAGAATGCGGAGGCCGATGCCGAAGCCAAAGTCATCGACAGCAAGGCTGAGTTGCAAAGGCGCAACCTGATGGCCGAAGCCGAGGCCAGCCGCGTACGGCTGATGGCCGCGGCCAATGCCGAGCGCATGACTAGCGAAGCGGCGTTGCTGAACAAATCGCCTCTGCTGATCAACAAGATCGTGGCCGAGCGGCTTTCCGACAAGATACAGGTGCTCATGGTGCCGGCGGACGGCAAATTCTTCTTTGCCAACGATGTCTTCCGCAGCATGGCCTCGAGCCCGGTGGTCAAGCAGGAGATGGATAGCGAAACCGCGCAGGAGTCATCTCCCAGGCCTGCCCAGTGATAAGCGGCTTTCATGTTGCATGGACGAAAGCTGGAATCCCGCTCACGCCGCGTGAATGTTTTTTGCGGCCAGGGTGGGATTCCAGCCGCCGTCAGACGGTATAATCCGCGCATTGGAATAATTGAAAGAAAGAGGTCGGCAATGAAGCTGATCTGGCTGGGCGCAATGGTTGCGAGCGGGTTGATCGGGCTGACGGCAAGCGCCGCGCCCCCGCCCAGCCCATGGGAAAAGCCCGCAGCGGAGCTGGCCGGGCAGATTGCCGGGATTCTCGGTCCGGGTCAGGCACGGCTGACGATCCGCAACCTCTCGACCATCCCCAACGAAGAAATTCCGGCAATCCGGCGGCTGTTAGAGAAGGATTTGAAGGCTCTCGGCGTGCTGGTTTCAGGCTCCGAGAGCGCCAATACAGTCCGCCTGACCTTGAGCGAGAATCAGCGGGAACGGCTGTGGGTGGCCGAGGTTGTCGAGGGCAACGAAACGCGCGTGGCGATGGTGGAATTGGACTATGAAGTTGCCCGCGAGTTGCCCGCGCAAGAGCACATTGTGTTGCACAAGAAGAGCATCCCGTTTGCGCATGGACTTTCGTGGCCACTCTACGACCCGCTCGACGATCCGGTGCTGGCTGCGCTCGATACGCGGAACGGCTTATTCGTCCTCTGTCAGAATGAAATCGTAGTTTATTTCTTCGGCGAGGCTGGATGGATGGAGCAAAAGGAGTTTCAAATCACAGAGAGAAAACCATCGCCCCGCGATCCGCGCGGAATATTATTGCCCATGGCCGACGACAACGGCTTTACCGCATTCACTGCGGGAATTGAATGTATTGGAAGTTTCACCTCTCCGGAAAATGACAGCACACATCCAGAAAACGGCTGGACGGTAAAATGCAACTCCAACGACGATCCCTGGCCTATCGCGCAAGAGAACGCAGCAAGCAGCTCAACCACCCTCAAGGCCTTCTACAACGCGTCGCGCAACTACTTCACTGGCGTAATCTCTCCCAGCCCTGGCGTGGACCTGCCTCCGTTCTACACGGCTGTTCTGTTCCCACGCCCCGCAGAAGGAGCCGCACTGCTCGTCGGCGGCATCGACGGCAAGGTGCAAGTGTTGGAGAATGGATCACTCCATCCGGTGAGCGGAGCGCGCGATTGGGGCAGCGATTTTGCCACGCTTCACTCTGGCTGCGGATCGGGTTGGCAGATCATAGCCTCCGGCTCAGGCGAGGCGGCCAACGATAGTTTGCGAGCCTACGAATTGCCCGCGCTTGAGGCCGTTCCCACAAGCGCTGCTCTGGCCATGGACGGAACCGTGACGGCGCTCTGGACCGCGCCTGACGGCAAGAGTATCTTCGCTGTCGTGCGTAGCGCAACAAACGAATATGAGGTTGACCGTGTTACGGCAAGTTGCAATTAGCTGTCTGTTGGCCACGATGGCGCTGCCTGTTACGGCGCGCACCCGCCCTCACTACGGCGGCACTCTGCGCATGGAAATTGAAGGTGACCCATGGCAGAAGCCTGGCGGGTTTGCGAGGCTTCTGATGCTCGACGGCCTTACGCGCATGGAAGCCGATGGGATTGTCCGTCCTGCTCTTGCCGTGAGTTGGAAATCGGAGAATCAAGATCATCGCTGGGTGTTTCGCATGCGCTCCGGCGTGCACTTCCACGATGGCGCGCTGCTGACCGCGGCCACGGTCGTTACCGCGCTAAACGCTGCTTGCAGCGCAAACTGCCCTTGGATGGCGATTCATGCCGTAGGCGCGTCGGTGATTTTTACCGGCGACTCGCCCATGCCCAACTTGCCTGAGCTGCTGGCCGGTGATGAGTTCTTGATTGCCAATGACCCAGGCGGCAATATTGGCACAGGACCGTTTCAGTTAAATGGATTCAATAATGCCGTACTGACGTTGTCTGCGAACGATAATTGCTGGAAAGGGAGGCCTTTCGTCGATGCAGTTGAGATTCGCGTGCATCGCTCCATACGAGATCAGTGGCTTGATCTTAGCGTGGGCCGCGCCGATCTGGTTGAGGTTCCACCCGAGCATTTGCGTAAGGCCGGCGAACAGCGGCTCACGGTGCTTCGGTCGCCACCAGCCACGCTGTTAGCGCTCACCGTTTCGAGCTCTGGCGTTCTTGGCAATCCCGACCTCCGTGCAGCGATTGCGCTGGCTGTGGATCGCAACGCGCTTTCTAACGTAATCTTTCAAAAGCAGGGCGAGGTCACAGCAAGCCTGTTGCCTTCCGCGCTCACTGGATATTCGTATCTCTTTTCCACTGAGCGCGACCTCAATAAATCCCATGAAAAGCATGGCGGCCTCACTCTTCCCCCGCTCACGCTCGCCGTTGAAGGCGGCAGCACGATGCAGTTGGCGGCTCAGCGCATCGCGCTTAACCTGCATGATGCTGGATTCAGCGTACAGGTGGTTGCAGCGGGAGGGACTCAGCCTGCTGACCTTGCTCTGCGCACCCTGCCGCTCGCATCAAACCAGCCGCGGGCTGCTCTGGAATCCATAATGCGCCGCGCAGGCACCCAAACCCCAGTGCTCGTACAAACACCGGCTGAACTCTTTCGAGTGGAGCGCGAGTTTTTGGAGACTCATACGCTGATTCCACTTCTCTATCTTCCGCGCGCCTATGCTGTCGGCGGCCGCATTCGCGATTTGCGCCTGAGCACCGATGGGACTCCATTGCTGGCCGGTGCAGCGCTCCAGGACACGCCATGAGGCATGCGCCATGAACTTGCGACAAAAGCTGCTTTTGTTGCTCTCGCTGACCGTCGCTGCAGTCGTAGTCGCGGTGGCATGGACGGTGCTGGTGAGCATTCGCCAGGTTTTTGAGCAACGCGATCAGCAGGAGACAGCGCTCTTCGTCAGCCAGTTCCAGCACGAGTTTCAGCACCGCTCGGATGAAGTAGCTGCGGCGGTAGACCGCATAGCAGCAAGTGAGCGGGTGCGCGGCATGGCTTTTGAGCTGGCGCAGGCTGGCGACCCGTCGCTGTATGTGAATGAGGCGCAGACGCTGGCGCAGGAGTCGCAGCTTGACTTTCTTGAGATTGTCGGCCCCGATGGAAAAATCGTCAGCTCCGCCCAGTGGCCCGCGCGCTTTGGCTATCCCGAGCCTGAGGCAATGGTCACGCAGTCCACCTTCCTCAAATCAGAAGACCTGCCCGACGGTACGAGTATATTAGGACTCTTTGCGGTGCGCGTTGTTCACCGCTCTGACGCAGTCGGTCCACAGCAGGTTCGCATTCTTGGCGGCAAACGGCTCGATCAATCATTCCTCGCCGATCTGCCTATGGCTTCGGGCATGTCCGTATCGCTCTATAGCGAACCCAGCTCGACGCAAAAATCCGCATTCCAAAAGATCTTCACACCATTCGATCCGGCGCAACTGATAAGCCAAGCCGGCCCAGTTGCCAACGCGGCTCGCTATCAGGCGCTCCTCGATCCGGCGCGCAAAACCGGTCAGACGACGAGTTCCATACTTTACCTTACAGATCGCCGCGAAGACAGCGTGAACGCCACGGCTATCCCGCTCAAAGATGACGCCGGCAATGTGCTGGCAGTGCTTACTGTAGCCATCTCGCGAAGAGGCATGATCGAAGCGCAGCAGCACATCCGAGCCATTGCCTACGGTGTTGCCGCCGGTGGAATTCTGCTGGCAATTCTGGCCAGCCTTTGGATCGCCGCACGCGTCTCGCGACCCATCGAGCAGTTGGCGCGCGCCGCCGAACAGGTCGCCGCAGGCAACTGGGAGACAACGGTACCGGAACGCAAACGGGGTCGTGGCCGCGATGAGGTGGATGTGTTGGCGCGCGGCTTCAACCACATGACTGGCCAGCTGGCCGCGCAGCGTGAGAGGCTAGTGCAGAGTGAACGCGTGGCCGCGTGGCGCGAGCTGGCGCGGCGACTTGCGCATGAACTCAAGAACCCGCTCTTTCCATTACAACTGACTGTCGAAAACCTGGTAAGGGCGCGCGAATTGCCAACCGCTCAGTTCGACGAGGTCTTTCGCGAAAGTACGCAGACGCTCAGCATGGAGATAGCAAATCTCAAGACCATCATTGCCCGTTTTAGCGACTTCAGCAAGATGCCCAAACCGGAGTTGGAGCGCATCGACGCCAAAGACGTGGTCGAACGCGTGCGCGCCTTGTACGAAGCCGCTGGTCAAAGCGAAGCAAAGATTCGTTTCAACGTTGAACTTTCCTCAGAACCCATGCCGTTGGACGCCGATCCGGAACTTCTGCATCGCGCGTTGTCGAACCTGGTCCTAAACGCAATGGATGCCATGCCGGAGGGCGGCACGCTAACCCTCTCCGCCGAGCCGCGCGGCGATCAGGTGGAGATTCGTGTAGCCGATACAGGCGCGGGCCTCACGCCCGAAGAGTGCGAACGCCTTTTCACTCCTTACTACACAACCAAGCAGCATGGCACCGGATTGGGCCTGGCGATCGTTCAGTCGGTGGTGGCCGACCACACGGGAACCATCGCGGTCGAAGGCCGGCTAACAGGCGGCGCGGTCTTCGTTATCACATTGCCCAAAGCGAGCGAGGCAAAATTATGACCATCCAGGCAAAAATTCTCATTGTCGATGACGAGGCCAACACACTGGCCTCGCTCTCACGCGCCTTCCGCCTCGCCGGACACGAGGCTGTCGTCTGCGACAACGCCACTCGCGCACTCGAACTTGCACGCACACAGCCCTTTGACCTGATCCTTAGCGATGTGGTAATGCCTCGCCGTGACGGACTGGCCCTCCTGGAAGACCTGAAGGCAGCCGGCGTCGCCGCCCCCGTGGTGATGATGAGCGGGCAGGCCCATATCGAGATGGCGGTGAAGGCCACGCGACTAGGCGCATTGGACTTTCTCGAAAAGCCGCTCTCTACCGAAAAGTTGTTGGTGACTGTGGAGAACGCACTCAAGCTCACTCGCCTTGAAACCGAGAATCAGGACCTGCGCACTCGCGTCGGCAAGCACACTCTGGTTTTTACCGGCGAGACAATGCGCCGCGTGATGGCGCAGATTGAACGTGTGGCAGCCAGCGAAGCGCGCGTTTGTATCTATGGCGAGACCGGTACCGGCAAGGAACTCGTGGCGCGCACCTTGCATGAAAAGAGCAACCGTGCGGCAGGCTCATTTGTTACGCTGAATTGCGCGGCCATTCCCGCCGAACTGATCGAGAGCGAACTTTTCGGCCATGAGAAAGGCTCCTTCACCGGAGCCACTCAGCGACACATCGGAAAATTCGAACAAGCCCATCGCGGCACTCTCTTTCTCGACGAAATCGGCGATATGCCGCTTGCCATGCAGGCCAAGCTACTGCGTGTACTCGAAGAAGGTGAAGTCGAGCGCATCGGCTCTACAAAGCCAACCACCGTCGATGTGCGCGTCGTTGTGGCCACGCATCGTAATCTCGAGCAGTTGGTTGAATCAGGCCTCTTCCGGCGCGATCTCTACCATCGTATCGTTGTCTTTCCCGTTGAGCTGCCTCCTCTGCGCCAGCGGCCTGAAGATCTTCCCGCGCTTGTCGAGCACTTTGTCCGTCAGATCAGCGCGCAGAACGGCTGGAAACCTATTTCCTTCACAGATGAAGCCATCGACGCACTCAGGCACTACTCATGGCCGGGCAATATCCGCGAGCTGCGCAACATCGTCGAGCGGCTTCTGCTGTTGGCTGGCGCCGTGGTTGATGCCGATGCCGTCCAACTCTCATTGCCGGCCACTCACTCCTCACGCAAGGTGGCCTGCGCTGGCGCTCCAGACATCGGGGGTCCGCTGGCTGAGCGGGTCACAGCTTTTGAACGGGCAGAAGTGCTAAAAGAACTGGAGCGGCACAACCGTCACATTACTCAAACCGCCAGAACTCTAGGGCTCGAACGCAGTCACCTCTACAAAAAGTGCCAGCAGTTGGGGATCGATCTCAAATGCATTGACGAGCGGGAGTGAAATGGGTTCCGGTCCTGCTTCTAATTGACAAGGAAGATATCGCTGGTTCGACTCCTGTCGTATTTAGCATATTTATCAATGGTTCACATCTCCCTAGCCATTCTGGCAATCAGAAGATTTTTATCCGGATGCCCGTACTCACGCCGTAAGAGGACATCAGGCTATAGTAGAACTTCGGCCAAATCTGATACTCGAAGTCCACGGCCCGGAGACGGATTCTGCGCGTGAGGCGGAAATCGACTCCGCCCCCCGGCGCAACCACCAGGACGTTGTCGTGGGCCAGGATGTATGGAAAGGTGAACTGACCATCCCCAACAAGTCCCTTGACATAGGGCTGAAATCTCCCGAAATACATGGAGTAGCGGGGTCCGATCATATAGGTTGAGGCGTGCTCGTCATTTGTTTTGTAAAAGTTCAGCCAGCGCGCTTCGCCTTCGACCCCCAGGTGCTGCCGGCCGTCAACGTCCACAAAGGCCGACGTCCCAAGGAGTTTCTGATCGCCATAGCCCAGGGAATATCCCGAAGCCGTGCCCCCCGCCGACAGTGACAACCCGCCGCGTTCTCCTGCCGGCACCACCTGGGCATGCGCCGCATACGTAAGCCCCAGGAAAGCCGCCAAAAGCACTATCGGGAAAGCCGCAGCGCGAGAGGCCGGCATCCAGTGAATACCGCGCAGCGATGGAACAAAATGATGGAAGCTCTTCATGTCTCTCCTGATGCCTGCTTTGCGGCGCACGCTACTGAGTTATGGTCAAATTCTCGTTCTGGTAGCGCAATATGTCACTGCTGGAACCGACGCCGGTTACCTGGATCACATACGTGCCCGGCGTGGCGCTCGACTGCGAGAAGCCGCCGCAGCTGGACACGAGCATGGCTGCTACCCCCAGAAGCAGAACCAGCCCGGTGGTCATCGCCAGCGCGTTTCGCCTTCTGAAGCGCCGGAAGACCAAGCCGAAGAAGACGCCCAACGGCAGGAACAGCCCAGCCAGGGAAACGCCCCTGCTAGCTGGGCGTGCATTCATGGCCGACGAGCCACCGCCCAGCGGGTTGTTGGTGTCAATGGTCAGCGATACGTTCTCGGTACCATTTGCCGGCAGGGTGATGGTGGGCGTGGAGAAGTGGCAGTTGACGCCCGCCGGAAGCGATGCGCAGCCCAGCCCAATGCTGTCGGTAAAGCCGTTAAGCGAGGTCAGCGTCACAGTAACCGTGACGCTCTGCGTCGTCGCCACAGACACACTGGGAGGAGTTACGGTGAGCGTGAAGGCCGTGGTATTGTTCACGGTCGTAAGGATTGAAGTGGAGGGGAGATGGGATGTATCCCCACTGTAGACCGCGATGATGCTGTTGGTGCCGGCAGTCAGATTCTCCGGGGGGAGCGTCGCCACGCCGGTCGAATCCAGCGGGATAGATCCCAGCTGTGTTCCGGTAATGGAGTTCAAATAGAAGGTAACCGTACCGGTGGGTATGGGCAACGGGCCTGCGTATGTGGTGACGTTCACAACTGTCGCCACCAGGATCAACTGCTGACTCGCGCCCGTGCCAATGGTCGCGGAGCCCAGGCCGGTGAGGGTGGGAATCTGCCCCACCACCTGGCTGAACGGGCTGGATATGCTCCCTACGTCGTTCGTGTCCCCGGTGTAGGTTGCGGTAATGGAGTACGTGCCCGGCGCCAGCGACGAGTTGGTGCAGGTGGCTATACCCGCCACGAGCGTACCTGCGTTGGGGTTCGTGCAGGTCAAGGGAGTGGCTGTGCCGCCGCTAGGTGTTTCCGTGAATATGACACTGCCGGTCGGCACTCCGCCGCCGATGCTCGCCACTACGGCGGTAAAGGTCACCGGAGCAAACACCAGCGAGGGACTTCCGGATGAGGTAAGGGTGGTCGTAGTTACCGCCTGCACAACCGACAGCGGAAGATTTCCTGTACTGGTGGCGTCGTCGGCATCTCCCACATAGTTCGCTGTAATGGTGTGCGGGCCCAGCGCCAGCGTCGGGTTAACAGTAGCCGTGTCCACGCCGTTCAGGGCAATGGTTCCCAGGTTAGTGGTTCCATCCGCCGTAAAGGTCACATTGCCGGACGGAGTGGAAACACCCTGTATGACCGTTACGGTTGCGGTGATGGCTTCCGCCCCGCCGGCAATCCCCGTATTGGGAAGCGAACTCACGGCCGTTGATGTCGTCGCCTTATTCACCACCTGGTTGACGGTGTTGGAGGTGAGTGGCGCGTAGTTGGAATCGCCGACGTAGGAAGCCATAATTTTATCCGGCAGCGCGATCGTGCTCACAGGCAGCGAAGAGGTTGGGAAGGTAATTATGCCCGAATTGCCCGCCACCAGGGTCACCGTTCCGATCTGGATCGCCGGCCCAGCTCCGATGGTGTCAAATATTTTGATGATCCCGGTGGCGGAAGTGCTTCCGACGGTCGGGACCGTAATCGTAAAGGTGACGGTGTTTCCATAGAACGAGGGGTTGGGGTTAGAGACCAGCGTGGGGGTCGAAGAAGCCTGCACATCCTGGGGCAAAGTGGCCGAGCTGCCCAGAATATATTTGGCCGCGTCCCCGCTATAGATTGCGGTGATTGTATCCGAGCCCTGTGGCAGCGCCGCGGTGGAGCAGGTCGCCGAATACGTCCCCGCAGCGAAGGTGAGTGTGACGTTGGAGCACAGGTTTACCGCGCCACTGGTGAAGGTCACCGTGCCATCCAGGGGAACGCCTCCACCTGCTGGAGTCGTCACCGTCGCGGTGAAGGTCACGCTTGCGCCCAGTACAGATGGACTGCCGCTGGACTGCAGTACTGTAGCTGTGGCTTCGTCCACCTCCTGTTTTGGTTTAGGAGTCAGCGTTCCGGTGCTGCCGAAGTGCTGGCTGTCGCCGCTGTATGTGGCCGTGATGGGATGCAATCCCACCGTGAGCGTGGATATCGTAAAAGTGGCCACACCGGATGTGCTAACGTCGACCACTCCGAGCTGCGTCGCGCCGTCGAAGAAAGTGACCGTGCTGCTGGTGCTGAGAGTGCCCGTGCCCGTGGTCACCGTCGCTGTGAAGGTAACGCTCTGTCCAAAATCGGATGGGTTAAGGCTGGAAGTCAACGCCACCATGGTCGAATTCAACGGGGCGGCATTCCCGATCAATTCAATCACCAGCGGCGAGTTCACGGTATCGCCGGATTTACCAATGTCGATGTCAGCGTCCAGCGGCATGGAGGAAACACCGACTCCAAACGTCAAGGATAGAGAGGGCGCGAAGACCGCGCCGATGACGCAATCGTCATCCAACGCGGCCAGGAACGGATTGCCTTGGGGGCAGGTGGTCGCAGTCGCATCCAAGGCAGCATTGGGGAAGCCCAGGGGGTCGTCCGTGTCCACAAAAATGTCGGGGGCGGTCAGATTGAGCGCGGCGTTGCCGTCGTTTTCCACTGTCTGGTCCTGTGTTCCAGACGTCGTTCCCTGGCGTGTCGACACCGTTCCGAGCGCTGTGAAATCGAGAGCGACAAAGTTGCTTTGTATCTCCCGAATCGTCATATTCAATGCGTCGGCAAAAAAGAGATTGGCGCTACTATCCAGGAAGAGCCCGAGGGGCCCGTGAATGTTGACTTGCGCGAAGGGGGGCACGAGCGAGCTGATGTAGGACTCGCCGACGCCGTTTATGGCAATGGTCGAAATGATTCCGGGCGCCGAACTGGCTGCCGAGCTTACCTTTCGAATCGCATTATTCTGCGTATCCGCGATATAGACATTTCCGGCAGGATCGACGGCGACTCCGGAGGGCGCGTCCATTTCCGCCGCGATTGCTGGTCCCCCATTGTCCGCCACCCGATAGCCTGTCACCCCGCTTCCAGCGAAGGTGGTAATGTTGCCGGTAAGGGCGTTCACCTCGCGTATGCGATTGTTCAGCGAGTCCGCAATGTACCAATTGCCCTGAGAGTCGAAGGCGACTGCATCGGGAAAATTGAGTTCGGCCTTAGTCGCAAGCCCGCCGTCGTCCGCCAGCCTGTAACCTGGCGTGCCGTCGCCGGCCACGGTGGTAATGATGCCTGAGATAGCATCGACCCTGCGGATGCGCTGGTTGTCCGTGTCGGCTATGTAGAGGTTTCCGCGGCTGTCGAGGGTGACGCTCTCGGGCGCATAGAGTTCGGCTAGAGTAGCAAGCCCGCCGTCGTCCGCTAGCCGATAGCCTGGCGTGCCGTTGCCGGCCACCGTGGTGATGTTGCCGGTTGCCGCGCTGATCATGCGCACGGCATTGTTTCCTGTGTCGGCAATGTACAGGTTGCCGGCGCCATCCAGAGCCACGCCGGAGGGACTGCTCAAGGTCGCGTCCGCGGCAGGCCCGCTATCGCCTCCGTAACCCACAGAGCCCTTGCCAGCGATGGTCGTGATGATGCCGGCGCTGCTGCAAGTAGTGCCGCTGATGGTAGCGGTGGTGGCTTTGCCGCAGACCATGCGAATCATATTATGGAGCGTATCCGCGATATACAGGTTGCCGGCGCCGTCTACAGTCACGCCGGAGGGCAGGTACAACTCCGCCTGGATGGCTGAGATATTATTCGACACCGCATCCTTATATTGGCCATCGCCGGCCACGGGAAGGATGTTGCCGGGAACCAGCACACCCAGTCCGCCCAATCCGATCCCCGACAAATAGGCTGTGGCCAGAACGCTGCCGCCGCCGTCCAGAAGCACCACCGCGGCCGCGCGAAGGCCGGGAGCAGTTGGCTTGAAGGTCACCGATTCCGTGCAGGTCTTCACTCCGAGTGTGAACTGGAACCCATTTGCACAAGTGGACGAAATGGGGACGCCGGCGAAGTCAAGGCCTGATGCCCCCAATGTCAGCACCTCCACAGTTTGTACGGTGCCCGTAACTATCGATGTGACGGTGACGTTTTGAGCGATTGAGATTATACCCACTGGTTGCGGCGCGCTGAAGACACCGTTCTGCGCCCATGCGCCTGAAGTGGCCAGCAGTAAGGCTGCCAATACCACCGACCTCCCGCTTTGCTTGCGTCTGGCTGTGAAAGCTTTGAGAATACGGCAATTACAGTCGCGGCGGAGCTGCCTTTCTGGCGCGCTCAGGATCGCGGCGGCTGGCAGGGGCAGACTGCATTTTTGATTCTCGGGGATAATAACTTCGACAAAAATGGGGAGCATTGGGGAGGTCTCCGTGGGGTTCTATGAATGCTGCCGTTTTGCCCTGGTTTTCAGTTCATAGGCCACGTAAGCAAGAGTGCCCTCGTAAAAACCTTCGCCCGGCCAGGGGATACCAAGCGTCATTTTGCAGAAGTATACTCCGCTCTATTGACGCTGCATTGAGCATTTGGGCACTATGGGGATTTTTCATCGGTGCTGACAGGGAGAAACAGGAGAACATTGCTTTTACCTCTGAATAGTTATCCGGCAGCGCCTTTGTCGCCAGAAAGGATTCTGGGTTAGGGGGCAGGCGCGAACCCAGCCTGTTGTGACAACCTAAGAGTTTGGAGGAGTTTGCCCATCATGTCGCCCGAGAACCCTGCCGTAGTTGCCGCATCCGAAGACCTTCACGCCTGGGAGGCGGGCGGAGCCGATTCCGCCGAATCGCTTTCCGCATGGGTCGGCGCGCGCCTGAAGGCGCATGAGGCGGCGTTGACTGCGCTGTTGGCCGTCGAGGGCGAGCGCACGCCGGAAAACTCGCTACGCCTCTATGACGCGGCTATCGAACAGCTCAGCCTCGCCGGTGCGCAGGCAGGCATACTGAACTCCGTGGCCACCGAAAAAGCGGTGCGCGACCAAGCGCAGCTTGAAGCGCAAAAGGTGGCACAGGCCGCCAGCGCCCTGAGCCTCAATCGAGCCGTCTATGAGGCTCTTGTGGCGATTGATCTGAGCGGGGCCGCTTCTCCAGTCAGCGCGGCAACTAAGCACTATGTGGAGCGAATGCTGCTCAGCTACCGGTTGGCAGGCGTAGACAAAGATAAGGCTACGCGCGACCGTCTGCAAAGACTGCACGAAAAGGCTACGCAGCTCTCGCTCGAATTCAGCCGCAACATACAGGAGGGCGCGAAGACCATCGAGGCCACCGAGGCTGAACTCCATGGCCTGCCCGCCGACTACCTCACGCGGCACCCGTTAAACGCCGATGGCCGCGTCACGCTCACAACCGACCCGCCCGATATGCAACCAGTGATGACCTTTGCCTCGAGCGCCGCGCTTCGCGAGCGGATGTTTTTTGCTTACAACACCCGCGCCTATCCGGCCAACCAACAAATTCTTCTTGACCTGCTGGCCACGCGGCAGGAGATTGCTGATGTGCTCGGCTTCCACAGTTGGGCCGATCTGGCTACTGCCGACCAGATGATGGCTTCGGCAGCCAACGTTCGCTCGTTTCTGGCCAAGCTCAACGAGGCCAGCCTGGAGGGCGCGCGCCGCGAGCATGGACTGATTCTCGGCTTCACGCGCCAGCGCCAGCCGGAGTTGACGGCTATCGACATCGCTAGCCGTGGCTACTGGTACGAGCAGTTTCGCCGCACCGCCTTCGACTTCGACTCGCAGTCCGTGCGCCCTTACTTCCCTTACGCTCAGGTGGAGGCGGGCGTGCTGAAGACAGCGGCGAAACTATTCAAAATTGAATTTCGCAGCTCGACGGCGACGGCATGGCACAGGGATGTAGCGGTCTTTGAGGTCTTCGACCGCGGCCAGAATGTGGGCCGCTTCTATCTCGACATGCATCCCCGCGAGGGCAAGGATAAGTGGTTTTCCGCCGCGCCTGTGGTCACCGGCGTACGCGGGCGCGCGATGCCTGAGGCCGCTCTCATCTGCAATTTCCCAAGTGACCAGGCAGGCGATCCTGGTCTGCTCCAATACAACGACGTGGTGACGTTCTTCCATGAGTTCGGACACCTGATGCACGCTATCCTGGGCGGCCAAACCGAGTGGGCTGGCATCAGCGGCTTTGCCACCGAGGGCGACTTCATCGAGGTGCCCTCGCAGATGCTGGAAGAGTTTTTCCGCGACGAAAAACTGCTTCAGACCTTCGCAAAGCATTATCAGACGGGCGAAACACTCCCCTCCGAGACGATCAAAAAAATGAAACTGGCCGGGGCATTCGGACGCGCCGACTGGGTCCGTTCGCAGCTTTACTACACCACGCTCTCGCTCTACCTGCACGACCGGAACCCGGCCGGCCTGGACCTGGACCTCATTACCAGGCAGCTCTACCAGAGCCTGCAGCCATGGACATGGCTGGAAGGCAATCGCATGTACGCGAGCTTTGGCCACCTGACCGGCTACTCGTCGAATTACTATACCTATGCTTTTGATAAGGTCATCGCGCTGGACTTCTTTGCCCAGTTCGACCCTACCGACCTGCTGGGCTGCGATGCCGGCAGCCGCTACCGCAAATTGGTACTCGAACAGGGCGGGTCAAAGCCGGGCCGCCAGATGGTCCGCGAGTTTCTGGGCCGCGACGAGGAGTTTTCTGCTTTTTCCAAATGGCTGAACGAAGAATGTGAAGGTCATTTATTGGAGGCCTCGCGATGAATGCATCTGACTTTCGCCGTATAGCGCTGAGCTTCGAAGGCGCCGAAGAGAGTTCGCACATGGGCGCTGCCGATTTTCGTGTCGGTGGGCGAATCTTCGCCACGCTTGCATCGGAGAGCCAGGGCTATGGCAACCTGATGCTCACATTGGAGCACCAAGCTGCATTTGTCTCTGATCAGCCCAGCGTCTTTCTTCCAATCCACGGAGGGTGGGGACGAATGGGCATGACGCACATTCGCCTGGCAACCGCCAACGAGGACGTACTGACGGGTGCATTGCACACGGCATGGAAGCTGCGGGTTGAAAAAAATAAAAATGCAGGAAGGAAAGGTCGTGCTCCCGCAATACGATCGGGTAAAGCAAGGACACTAAACGCAAAGCTCCGTTAAACATGCCCTCCCGGGCCATTCGTTATGATAGACAGTAATGGCAAGCACACAGGATTTTAACGGCAAATGGGCACTGGTGACCGGAGCCAGTGCTGGAATCGGCGCAGCGTTAGCGCGAGAACTGGCAAAGCACGGAGCCAAACTCATTTTGACGGCGCGCCGGCGTGACCGGCTGGAGACGCTGGCCACGGAACTCACGGCCCGGGGAACAGAGGTCCGCATCGTCACGGCGGACCTGAATGACCCTGCCGCGCCGCAGAAGATTTATGACGCCACCGAAGGCTTGGAAGGCGCAGGCCTGACCATCGACATTCTCATTAACAACGCCGGCCTCGGGCAGTACGGAGCCTTCTGCGCGAGCCCCATCGAGCAAGAGCTAAGCCAGGTGAGAGTCAACTGCGAGGCCATGGTGCGGCTGACCCGGCTGTTTGTTCCGCGCATGGTGGAGCGGCAGCGCGGATGGGTGCTGGTACTGGCCTCGACCGCCAGCTTTCAGCCTGTGCCGTACATCTCCACCTATGCGGCCACCAAGGTCTTCGACCGCTTCTTTGCGCTGGGGCTGGCCGCCGAAGTGGCGCGCTTCGGCGTCAAGGTAACGGCGCTCTGCCCAGGGCCCACCGAGAGCGAGTTCTTCGACGTGGCTCATGCCGGCGCCTTCAAGGGCAAAAATGTGCAGCCGGTCGGAGACGTGGCGCGTCTCGCCATCGCAGCCCTGGCGCGCGGCCAGCGCACTCTCATCCCTTACTTCGGCGGCAAGCTCAACGCCTTCCTCGTTCGCTTCCTGCCGTCAAGGCTGATTACCCACTATGTCGAGAAGGCCGCGCGCCCGGCCTGAGGCAATGAATGGTATATTGTTTTCTGGCCATGAAAAGAGAATGGAAAATTCCTTCTTGTTTTTCATGATCCGCTTGCACAAATTACATATTCAGTGAGGCTGGTAATGATTCGCAATTTTCTTCTGCCTGGACCCGCCGCGCATATTGCCAGGCTTCCGGATGCACAGGTTAAACAGCTTTACCCAAAACTACGATGGCGGATTCTGGAATCTACCTTTATAGGTTACGCAACATTTTATCTGGTCAGAAACAATCTTCCGGTTGTCTCCAAGGAGATGGGACAGGCTCTCCACTACTCTAAAGGGCAGATCGGGGACATGCTGGCGTTAATGGTATTTGTGTATGGCCTCGGCAGATTTTTTATGGGTTCGATTTCGGACCGGAGCAATCCCCGCTACTTTATGCCGATAGGATTGCTGTTGACCGCGATTTGCAATTTTGCCTTTGCAGCCGCCAGCAATTACCACATACACCTGGCCCTCTGGACACTGAACGGGCTGGCGCAAAGCATGGGATGGGCCCCGTGCGGGCGCTCCCTGAGCCACTGGTATAGTATCCGCGAAAGGGGGACAGTCTTTGCGTTCTGGAATCTTGCCCAGAATGTGGGCGGCGGACTTGTCGGCATCATTGCCGCTTACAGCACCCTGTTGCTGGGATGGCGCTCGGCATTCTATGTTCCCGGCATATTGGCAGCGCTCTGCGCCTTGTATCTTGTCTTGAGGCTAAGAGACACGCCGCAGTCGGTAGGACTTCCGTCAATCGAGGAATACCACAACGATTATCCGGCGCGCGGCGGCAGCGATGGCGAAAAGGAATTGGGAACTCGCGAGTTATTCGTACATTACATCCTGAAAAATCGTTATCTGTGGCTTTTTGCCGGCGCTAATTTCTTCGCGTACGTCGCCAGATACGCCATGCTCGACTGGGGGCCGACTTATCTGAAGGAGATAAAGCACGCCAGCTTAGGCGAAGGGGGAATCGGCACGGCAATTCTGGAGTCTTCCGCCATGCTGAGTACAGTCCTGGTGGGATGGCTATCCGATAAGCTGGGAGGACGCCGTGGAATGATTTGCCTGCTCTGCATGATTCCCGTCTTTCTTGCCTTTATTGGCATCATCTTTAGTCCAGATAATAAGTTATGGCTGGATATGGCGCTATTCGGAATTATCGGTTTCTTTGTCTATCCGGCTGTCATGTTGCTGGGGATTTGCTCGCTGGATGCTACATCAAAGAAGGCGGTAGGAACCGCGAATGGGTTTATCTCGATCTTTGGCTCCCTGGGGCGCATGGCTGAAAGTAAGGGCATCGGTACTCTTGTGGAGCGTTATAACTGGGATGTTGCACTTTATGCTATAGCCATATCGACTTTTCTTGGAATTGTGCTGCTCGCGTTCACCTGGAAGCTTTCACCGGGAGCGACTGAGATTCGGCATGAGGCCAGGCATTAGTTAAACGAATGACCGCGGGAGCAGAAGATTTCGAATAAGCGAGATCGGAGGTTGATAGTTGAGCAAGTCAGATTCAGCCGTCACGCGAAGAAAATTCCTTCAGGGAGCAGCCCTGCTCGCAGCTCCCATTTCGCTTCACTCCCAACTGGCGCAGAACACATTTGAGCAGCATCAGCAAGCGCTCAGAGAGTGGTATGAGAGAAAAGCGCTTCGTCTTGCCGGTGTCCGCACGGATGACGCGGAGACGTTGCGCGATCTTCTGGCCGAATCTCCGGTCTTGTACCCTCCGTGGACCGGGCGCCTGGATGAGTACGACAGCGAGGCTTATGGGCCGCTGCTGGCAGTCAGCGACGAGGGCGACAACGCGCAGACCATCGCTCATGCGGCCTACGCGTCAGCCAAAGCGCGCGCAATGCATCCTGCAAGCGCGATGGCGCTCGGCGTGATGATTGACGGCGAACGCATGGTCAGCGCGGGCGAAGGGCCGATTGGGCCGGAGGAGTACGCCAAGCTGATTGCGGCGGCATTTGGGCGCACCCTTTGCTCCACCAACGTCGGAGTCAGAGTCAATGCCCGGCTTTACCGGCTCTTCCCGGAGTTTTCGATAGCCGATGCCGCCGCGGATGAAGAAAAGTGGTTGGCGGGAGTTTTTGCTTCATTTCGCCCGTTTCTGAAAACACCAGACAGCAATCCCCGGCCGCTCACTGTCAGGCTTGTTGTGCAACCGGGAGATTCTCTTGCAACGGTCAGGAAGCTGTTGGCGAAATTGGAGGCCGGACGCGGCCAGGGGCTTCTCGGTCCTGCTTCGATTCACCAAATCTCTCTGCTGTCGATCTGCTCTGGAGTAATTCGCGCAGGCGCGGAGATGGAGGAGATCAAGCGCCTGCTTGAAATCGCATCGCAGACCGGCATTGCAGAGGTTGCGATTGACGGCGAGTTGCTCTTTGGCGCGCGCCAGCGTTTGAGTGTCCAGTCTCTGCTCAACATCTTAGAAGTAAGCGCGCTGCGCGATTTGTTCGCCGTCGCCCGCCAGCAGAAAGTACGGCTCGTCTACCGTTATCAAGTGGATGCCGATTCGGCTGCGAGGACAATCTGGACCGGCCTGCACACGACGCGTTCCTATGGATTCACGGCGGGCAAATACGGGCTTGTGCCGCTGACCCTCGACGAGCAGGTGCGAGTGGTGGGGCTGATCAGCCGCTGGACAAAGGGATGGACGGCGATTCCAGCTTTCTATGTCGACACGCCGCTGGTGACACACGACGATATCTTCGATGAATCGCGATGCATGGAAGCGGCGCTCCTGTGGATGGAAAAGGTGCGCACAGCAGGCGCAAAGCTGGCGCTCTTCGATTGTCCTGACCGGATAGCCGGGCGTCATCTATTGCGCGATGAGCGGAATGCTGAAGCTAAGGGTCTCTTGACGCTGGATCAAATTGCCACTTTAGAGCAGCGCGGCCGGGAGCTTGGGCTGAAGCTGATGTGGTCCGGCGGAATTACGGCGCGCCAAGCGTTTTCTCTCGGCGCTCAGGGCGTATTCGCCATCTTCTCGACTGGCGCAACCTCGCGCCGAGTTGCCGTACATGGAAGTTTCGCCGACGATCCCGAACTCGCCAGCGAAGGAGAACCTACGGAGATTGGCGTTCGCCGCGTTCACGCAGCCATTCAAGGTGGATTTCTCGCCAAGGCTTTAAATGGAAGCAACAAAGAGTTCGCGGAAAAAGTGAGCGACTGCAGCCAGCGCCTTCTGCAAGCAATCGACGCGCTAAGCCCAACTGAAGAAGCCCTGGCCCAACTTGACGAAGCATTACTGCGCGGTTGGGCTCTGCACTGGGCGGGGAAAAAACCGGCTTAGGGCACTTCTCCTATTTGTGTAGAGTGCGGCGTGGACCGGGAGGTCCACGCAACAGCCGGCCAGGAGGCCGGCACTACCTGTTCTGCGACCGACAACATTGAGCCATGCAGGATATCCACTCTATACCAACAGGAAAAATGCTCTAGAAACTCGCTAATTATTCACCGCAGCTTTTTGCGCGCGCCGAGCTGGGCTGCGAGCTTCACCAAAGATTCATCGCATCCGCGCGCGGCAGCCAGTTGCATGCCGCCCGCTGCGCAGGGGAGTGTGACCACAGGCACTCCCGCCATGCTGAATGGCGTGGTGTAACGCAGGAGCCGGACGCGCGTCTTGCTGTGATCCGCGCCAGCGGCCAGGCGCGCGACAGGAATGGTAGGCATCAGCAGTAAACCATGCGTTGCGAAAAGCGAATCCATGCGGGCCGTGAACTCTGCGTGACGTTGACGCAACGTTGAAATTTCCACGGGCGTGATGCGAGCGCCCCACTCCAGCCGCTCGCGGAGGCTTGCTTCATAGCTGTCAAAGTAGCCGGTGTGGATACGCGCTGCCTCCCATGCCTGTATGGGCGCATAAATTTCGAAGGCCTCGTCCCACCACTTCGCATCAATTTTGACAGCGCGCAATCCGAGTGTTTCCAACTCGGAGATGGTGGCATGAAGGCCGGCGAGAATCTCTGCTTCGCAGTCGTGAAAGAAGCTTTCATCGGGGACGGCAAAATGTGTGAAGGCCTGGGTCGCAGCCGTATCCGTGGGCGCCAGGAAACCAGCCAACAGCGGCGCGTCTTCCAAGTCTCGAAACAGCCATCCCATGGTGTCAAAGGATTGCGCCAGGTGCGCGCCGCCTTGCCAATTGCCTCGGCCCAGCGAGGCGCGATACCCGGCCAGTCCGCACAGCGCGGCGGGTGCGCGAATGGACCCGCCCGTATCTGTGCCCAGCGCGGCCACGGCCGAACCCTCCAGCACGCTGGCCGCCGCGCCCGAGGATGAGCCGCCCGTCAGCGCGCTCTCGTTGCCCGGCTGAAGGCAATCGCCAAAGTCCGGATTTTCGCCGGTGATGCCGTAGGCCAGCGGATGCAGATGAGTCTTGCCGATGATAACCGCGCCGGCCGCGCGCAGCTTTTCCACCAGCCAGGAATCGTGAGCGGCGACTCCGGCTATGTCACGATATGCCCGCACGCCGCAACTGGTAGGCGCGCCGGCCAGATCGAAGCAATCCTTCACCGAGATGGGCAGCCCCCACAACGCGCCGCGGCCATCTCCAAAGGGGCCTCCCTCGCCGCGCGGCACGGCTCCCACGCGCGCCGCATCAGCCAGCGTCCACGCCGGGTTCTGCCACAGGTAAGTATTGTGACTTTGATTCCCATTGGAGCGTGCGAGAGCCATTTCAGCCAAATCGACGGGCCAAATCGATTCAGCGGCAAGAGCTTCCCGCAACTCGCAAATCGTCCAGACAGCAACGGTCATAGTGAGATTCTAGGGCAAGAGTGAGGAGGTCATATTTTTTATTTCCTTGCCATCGCATCGAGTTCTGCGCCTGCCAGCAGAAAGCCGCCCACTCCATACACAGAGCTTGCGGAAGGCTTGAACTTCCCCGGCTGCGCATCGATGGGCTGGATCGATCCCAACCGTCCATCCGCATAGATATGCGTCAGCATTCCGGCCCAGGAGCGTTTGACCACTGGCTCGTACGTCTTCCGGTCCAGCACGCCGTGGTTGATGCCCCAGGCAAGCGAGTAGGTAAAGAAAGCGGAGCCTGAGATCTCAGGCAGATCGTAGGCTTCGGGATCGAGCAATCCGCTGCGCCACAGACCGTCCTTGTCCTGGATCGATGCAATCCGCGCCGCCATCTCCCGATACTGAGCGAGATACTTTCCGCGGCATGGATAATCTGCTGGCATCACTTCGAGCACCTTGGCAAATGCGCCCATCACCCAGCCATTTCCCCTGGCCCAAAAAAGTTTCTGGCCGTTCTCCTGTTTCTGCGTGAAGTAACGGCTGTCGCGGAAGTACAAGTGCTCCGACGGATCGTACAAGCTCGCGGAAGTCTGCCACCACTCGCGATCCATGTAATCGAGGTAGCGCCGGTCGCCGGTCGCCGCAGACATCCTGGCCAGCACAGGGGGAGCCATGAACAACGCATCGCACCACCACCAGAGCAACCTGGAAGAATCGTCGGGTCGAACTACCAATTGATTCAGGATAGCCTTTGTATCTGCCATTCTGACCGGATCGCGCGTCTCCAGATACAGATCGAGATAGGATTGCCCAAGCGCCATGTCGTCGGCATGAGGGAATCTGGCATTGAGTAGCTTCCAGTCGAACCTTTGAGCCATATGAATCACAGCATCGTGATAGCGTGGATCGCCGGTTGCTTTGGACGCCGCCAACATGCCGTCATATAAAGCGGCATAGGTCCACTGTTGGTTGAATCTTTGCTCCGAGTGCGCGAGCTGCCAGTCGGCCACCTTGCGTACGGCCTGGCGGATCGCTGCATGCGTCAGAGCAGGCGAAAGATCCGTGGCCAATGGGCCTGGATCGTCGGGCGAATCCCCCGCTGCTGCGCGATCCACGGATGGTGCAGCGGCAGGTGGCGCGGCCTGCGGCAGATTCGGTTGAGCAATCTGAGCGCTTGCCGTCAACGCGGCCAAAACTGCAACCATCGCGAGTATCCCTGCAAGACGACCTACCTGATTCATCATGGTTGTGGCCGCCTGCCTTCCAATTCCTGTCATTATCGCCTCTCAAAAAGTTAAATCGCCCGGAAGGGCTTGCCGGTGTAGGATACTCTGTTCAGGCACTGGAAGGCGCTGACGCTACGTTACGCTCGAATTCTAAACGAAAGTGATTGAAGAAAACGATGCGGCAATTCAAGGGATTCGATAGAAGAAGGTTTCTGCAAACAGCGGCGGTGGCCGGTTGCGGCTTGACCGCTCAACTGGCCTGGGGACTGCCGCGCCCCACAAAGAACTCAGCTGCCTTCCGGCTGGTCGCCGAGACAGATCGCAAGCGGATTCTCGCCGCCGGAGCCCGTTACCTCTTGCAAGAGCCCCTGACGATTACAGCCTTCCCCACCAAGCGCAGCGCGGGTGGGTTACACGACTTTTATTCCCAAGCGGACTACTATTGGCCAAACCCGAAAGATCCGAATGGCCCTTACATCAACCGCGACGGGCAGAGCAATCCGGAAAATTTCGACGATCATCGCAAGGCGATGGTTACGCTCTCGATTCAGGCGCCGGCTCTGACCGCGGCATGGCTTCTCACTGGAGATTCTCGCTATGGCAAGCGTGCCGGCGACCATCTTCGCGCCTGGTTTGTAACGCCGTCCACGCGAATGAATCCGAATCTGATGTTTGCCCAGGCGATTCAAGGAGTTTCTACGGGCCGTTCCATCGGCATCATTGACACCCTTCACCTGGTCGAGGTGGCACGGGCTGCGAGCTTTTTGACGCCTCATCTACTCAGCGCTCAAGACAGCTCCGCGGTGAAGGACTGGTTTGCGAGTTATCTCGATTGGCTGTGCAACAGCGATCGCGGCAAGGCGGAGCGCGACACTAAAAATAACCATGCCATGTGCTGGGCGCTGCAGGCTGCGGAGTTTGCGCGCCTGGCCGGAAACGATGCAGTTCGGCAGGAGGTGTACAGTCGCTATCGCGAGATTCTACTGCCCGACCAGATGGCCGCGGACGGATCGTTTCCCCGGGAGTTGGTACGGACCAAGCCTTACAGCTATTCCATCTTCACCTTCGACGTGATGGCCGGCCTTTGCCAGTCGCTCCGCGGGCTCACTCCCAATCCGCTTGCCTTCCAGCTTGCAGACGGGCGAGGCCTCGCCCGTGCCGCGGAGTTCATCTACCCATATTTGAAAGACAAGGGCTCGTGGAAATGGGCGAAGGATGTGGAGCACTTCGAAGCTCTGCCTGTCCGCTCGCCCGGCCTGCTGTTCGCGGGCATCGCCCGCCAGGAGCAAAAATATATTGATCTGTGGAAGACGCTGAATCCTGATCCGGCGGACAAAGAGATTATCCGCAACTATCCTATTCGGCAGCCGCTTCTTTGGGTGTGAGAGGTTTACCAGTGATGCACGGCCAGAATCGAGGGCGCGCCGGTCTTTCCATCGACGACGTTGACCTTCAGGACTACCTCCACATTCTGGTTGGCGAAGTCCCTTCCCGTCTGCTCCCGAAGCAACTGTATATAGTGGGGGCTGGTGGCAAATTGAGCGGCGGCCTCGGTTCCGTTGCGGCCCAAACCGGCCAGCGCCACCACCCAGCCGTCGGTGGTGGCATCGCGAAACCGCGCGATCAGTGCATAATCATCCGCGCTGGAGTAGGGGAGTGTACTGTCGCGCATCCAGTGCGCCTGGGGCTGCATTCGATCGACGATCACTTCATCCGCGCCCGGCACGAAATGAAAACGCAGCGGCTCAATCAGACGCAGCGTCCACTGGTTGTTGTAACCGCCTAGCAGAACCACCGAATGTTCGCGAAGCTCCGTCAGCGGTGTCGTCGCGGAAGACTCCAACTGCGGCGTCACCCCTGAACGCTCTAACAGACCACTGAGATGCGCGATGGCGGAGGCAATCTGCATGGAAACGAATGGGTAGTCAATGTCTTTGCCGGCAGTGGCAACACCTGAAACGTTATTTTGCGAAAATACTGAGCCTCCAGTGCAAATCAAAACTGTGTGCTGGTCGCGCAATATCGGGGCCCAAAAAGAATCAACCGCTGTTTGAGGGGAAATGGCGCGGTATTTCCACAGTAACCCCGCAACGGCCAGGATCACCGTTACTGCAGCCACGCCAAGCCACACCAGGTGCTTGCTGCGATTTCTGGTTTGAGCCAGCAGGCTGTGACTGTCTCCGGCGTCCGCATGCGCAAGGCCGTCTCCATCGAGATGATGTTCAACTCGAAATCCAGCATCGTCTCCATTTTCTGCGGGCAGGTCATGCCCGTAATGGAATTCAGGAATATAGGAGCCAGCGGGCAGCGAGATTCTAACCGCGGAGCTCCGGCCGGTTTCGGAGTAGTAAAGCAGAAGCCGCTTCCGCACTTCGCCGGCGGTGTAGCGCACCACTGTGTCGCTGTTTGTATCGTAGGTCGGCGGCCGTTCGAAGACCTCCACGCCGATTGTTCGTTCCTTCAAATGGTCCGATTGGCCCGCCAGGGTGTTTTCAACGATGTATTTCAGCATCGCCGGGTAACGCTTGCTGTTGCAGAAATGGTGGCTGGCCAGTATCTCCTGCAATTCACGCAGAACAGCCTCGCGATCCGGCGTGTCCCGCGGATGCCATTCGTCCCGCGTTGCAATTGTTCCGCTCATTTAGACCATCGCATCATACTCGGCCTGTGCCACGCCTTGCAAGAACGTTTGACACAAGTAAAAAACACGTGTCAACTTGCACATTCCATGTGAGATAGATTTACCGGGATGAGCCAAACGGTGAGTCACTTGCTTGGGGTCACTTGCGCGGCTGAAGATGGGGCCGTTTTGGATGGATACTGGCGACGTGTGTGAATTTGACAGCATCACCGCACGGTGAACGGTCCCGCCAAAGCAAGCTACCGTGTCAGCAAATTGCCTTCCTTGCGAAAAGAGGCCGCTTTGATTCACTTATCCCGACGGCAATTCATGCTGACTGCAACCTGTTCGGCTGCCGGCGTTCTTCTACCTGGTCCCGTCCGTGCGGCTGTCCTGGGAGCCGCTTCCAGGGAAGCAGAGACGATAGCCAACCCAAGGCGGCTGGATACCGGTTGGCAGTTCCGCCAGAGCGCCATCGGGAGCATCGCCGAGGTTTGGCGCGCTGAGGACAAAGGACTGTGGCAGGAGGCTAATCTGCCCCATTGCTATAACGGCCTCGATTCATGCGACCCCGACCACTCCTACTACCGTGGTCAGGGGTGGTATCGCACCCGACTGCCGTTGCGCAATCCGTTTCCTGGTGGGCGAACCATTCTGAATTTTCAGGGTGCCGGCCAGACAACTTCTCTCTGGGTTGGGTCCACGTTCATCGGGACGCACAAGGGCGGCTATGATGAGTTTTCCTTTGACATCACCGATGCCGTCCAGCGGCTGACACCCGCAGGTTCAAACGAGGAAGTTCCGATAGCGGTATGCTGCGACAACTCCTCAGACCGTGACCGGGTTCCCTCCGACCTCAGCGACTTCTGCCT
>JBEKFS010000026.1:0-38849 GCA_050013195.1 Occallatibacter sp. | reverse complement strand
AAATCTGGCTAAAGCGATCAGCCCCGACCCGAGCAGGGTCATGCTTCCTGGCTCCGGAACGGCGGAGGGCGGGGGTCCCATGAGGCCGCCATTGCAGCCGGTGGTGATCGTGTTTGTATCCAATGTCACTGCGCCATTCAGAGCTAAGGCGCTGCCGCAGCCAATGTCTGCACCGGTGACCAGAGTGATGCTTTGGTCCGCGATAATATTTCCTTCAAATGAAGTGGTCGAACCCAGGGTTGCGGAGCTGCCGACCTGCCAAATCAATTCATCATTTGTACCGGGGTTCTCGATTACGACACTCGAACCGCTTCCAGTTATCAGTGTGCTGGCTATCTGGAATATAATCGCGGCGTTGTTCAGGCCCGCGAAATTGAGGGTAAGTGTATCCCCCGTCGCCAAATCAGCAGCGCCAGAGGAGAAAGAATAGATCCCAGGAGTCAATGTCAGCCCGCCAAGTTCACCTGTCAAGGTCTGAGTGGGCGACAAGCCTGCTGCGGTAGTGTACGCAGTCATCGCATCGGTTTGAGCCAGTAGCGCAACGCCATCGGTTATGTGTGCGGTCCCATTCACGATACCTGGGGGAAAGCCAGTTACTGAGGTGCCAGGATAGAGACCGAGGTCTCCGTTGATGACTGTCGGGCCGGTATTGGTTACCGTAGAAGCACCCAGGACCCCACGTTGTAAACGCATGGGTTAGTCTCCTTGAACGCTATGAACTCATCAACTCAACATCGTAGAGAGCCGCACTAAGCACGCGCCCTCCAATACACACCACCGTTCCGTCGCAGATCGCAACCATTTTATTTTTATGTGTACCCATAGCTATTTCTGTTCAATATTGCTCACTTTGGCCGATTTCCCCCTCGACCCACTCCTTGTACACTGTGGCCGGTAAGTTGAAGGAAATCTTCCGTTTGGCCCGCGTAGGCGGTCAGGGGAGGGGATCTGCAATCGGGTCGAAACTCGCTTCCCTCTGTGCCAAACGGGCGGATCGTAACGTCAAATGATGCAGCGAAGTAGCCCAGCCCGCCAGTGCGGAGCTAGCCAGCCAGCTTCCAGGCTGCGAGAATGGATTATGCCGGAGGTGAGCATATGAAGACTGTTCGGATCGCTTACCATACGGCGGCGCTGGCGGGTTTGGTGCTTACTATGGCGGCATGGGCACAGTCCACGCCATCGAGCGCGCCTACCTCGAATGTGCCCGCAGCCCAGCCTGCCCCCGGAACCACCCCGGTGGGCGGCGATACTCCGGCTGCCACAGTCACTCCTGACAAAGTTATTGAGCCGGGCAGTGAGATGGTCAACGTGAAGCCAGGCTCCATCGACGATGTAGACGCCGTGGGCATTCGTGGCATCGGCGGTCGCGGTTTCAGGAACTTCTACTCAACCGACACCGAGATCAAGATGGGCAGGACGTACGCTCTGCAGATCGAGAAGAGCACCAGGTTCATTACCGACCCGGTAGTCACCGAGTATGTGAACCGCATCGGACAAAACATCGTCAATAACTCCGATTGCAAGGTGCCGTTCACCATCAAGGTGATCGATTCGGACGAGATAAACGCCTTTGCGCTGCCCGGAGGCTTCTTCTATGTGAACTCCGGTCTGATCTTGAACGCGGACGAGGAGGCGGAACTGGCCGGAGTGATGGCACATGAGATCGCCCACGTCTGCGCCCACCATGCTGCGCGCGAGATGACGCGCCAGAACTACGCCCAGTTTGTTTCTATTCCGCTGATCTTTATCGGCGGCTGGACGGGCGTTGGCGTCTATGAAGCTGCTTCTATCAGCTTGCCCGTCGCCTTCGTCCAGTTTTCACGCGAATTCGAGACTCAAGCCGACTACTTGGGCGTGCAATACATGTACCGCGCCGGATACGACCCGCAGGCCTTCATCACGTTTTTTGAGAAGATCCGGGCGCTGGAAAAGCGCAAGCCAGGCGCCGTGGCCAAGGTCTTTGCTGATCACCCACAGACCCCCATTCGCATCCGCCGCTCCCAGGATGAAATTGCCCACATTCTTCCGGCGCGTGACCAGTACATGGTGACCACATCGGAGTTTGACGACGTGAAGACGAGGCTGGCGCGCATCGAAAACAAGCGCCGCCTCACCGACTCCCAAAACACCAACACACCTTCGTTGCGCAAAGCTGGCGACTCCAGCGGCGACGACAAACCCACCCTGCACCGGCGCGACGGTCAGAAATAGAACAGAAATGCACCATCCGGCGTAACAACGCAAGTTCTTGGGGCTGTCGGCGTCTGCGCCCCAACCGGCTGCGTTTTGGGCTGGAATTTGCCCGGAAAACCTCCCAAATCAGGATCCCCAAAGCCGATGAAATTCCTGTAAATGCCTGAAATCCCTTGAAATGCCCAGTGAAACCGCGTTATATACAAAAGTACCGGCAGGTTAGCCGGAATCCAGCCTAAGGCTACCGTACGTACCGGAGGAAACCATGCGCAGTTCCGCAGTTCGCTCCAATTTGCTCGTCCCTGAGGTGCGCGAAGTCATGGATATTCGCCAAGCCTCGGACTACCTCGGAATCTCCTCCGACACGCTCTACAAGTACGCGTCTGAAGGATTCGTACCCGCCTTCAAGCTGGGCAACCGCTGGCGCTTCAAGCGCTCCCGACTGGACGAGTGGATGGACCGCCAGAGCGACCAGCACGCCGCCGATGCCATACTCGACCCACATGAGAAGAAGCCGGTCCGGCCGGCGTTCTAACACCAGGAAAATCTCCAATGGACACAGAAAGGAAGCTACACATGAAACGCAAGTACAAAAAAAGTACGATCTTCGTTCACAAGGACGAGCCGGTTGCCCATTTTATTGAGATTCTCAATCGCAAGGGTGCTGAAGGATGGGAAGCAATTTCTGCATGGGCTGATGAGCTTGGCAACTATGTTTTGCTGAAAAAACCAATCACCGTATAGCCCGATCCTGAACCAGGTCGCCCTTGTACGGATTACCAGTTCGGCCTCCACGTCGCCGAAGCCGATCCAGAGCAGAAGAAGTCGCTCCCGTCGGCGTTCTGTGGGCAGGAAACAGGAACATAACCGTTCCACAATCTCGTTCCCAGATGGACTGAACCCATGTCTGACAGGCAGTCCGACGACTCCGAATATATAAACGACATTACTCCGGATGTTCTCGGTGTACTCGACAGGTTGCACTTCTTTGAACGTCTGGACGATTGGTTCTGTCCCCTTGAGAATCCTGAGCGACTCGTGCAGTGTGGTGCGCGTTCCTTTGAGATTTCGACCAAAATCCTTCGCGATTTGGGCATGGATTCTGACGATATTGCCGACGTCCTCGCGGTCCTGCACTCGCGTGGAGCCTGTTGCGATTGCGAGGTTCTCTATAATGTTGCCGAAGAAAGCCGCTTAAAAGCTAGATACTGGAAAGCTCGATTCGCAGAATTGCAATCCGATCCGACAAAACACTCCACGGGCGGCAACTCATCCGCCAATTGATCCCTAAAGCCGATACGGAATCCGAATATTGGGATCAATGCCGGGAAAGTCGCGTGTATTCCGCGTGATAAAGAGCCGATCCTCTACCTGCGCAGTGGCCAGAATGATCGCGTCGGGTAGCTTGATCTTCCGCTGACGTCGCAAATCGAAGGCTTGCTCTGCTATCTCAGCGGTGACAGGAAGAATGCTGAAAGTCAGTAGAAAGGCCCGGATTTGCCGCTCATCAACGCGTGTGGTTCCCGCCATCACTTCCATCCAGGTAATGATACTGATGGCGCGCTGGGAGTATCGCTCCATCTCAAGACGCGCCTGGGGAATGCCGCTCAAGTAGTCAATCAAAATGTTGGTGTCGAAGAGGGCCTTCCGCCTCACCATTCCTCGCGCATCCTCTCCTGATATTTCAGACCGTCCACGGGGCGGCTGGCCCACAGCCCAAAGGCTTCACGCTTTTTGGATTGGCGGTGCGGCTCCAGAGATTGCGAGATGGCGCGGCGCACGAATTCGGCGCGAGAGATGGCCAGAGTCTTGACGATACCGTTGAGAAGGTCCAGGTCCTCTGCCGGAATGTCCACTAGAGTGCGCATATAGCCCCTCCTACTTATGATATACATGTATGATAACACATTTCATTAACAACCGCAGCACCATATCTCTGTCCCTGCCCCTGTTATTCTCAACACGTGGACCATTTTCGCCGCATTGGCCTCCTCCGCCGCCGTTTGACCAAAGCCGGCCTTCATGGCTTGCTGGTCACCCATCTTCCCGATCTTCGCTATCTCTCCGGATTCACAGGCTCCAGCGCCGCGCTGGCCGTCACGCGCCGCAGCGCGCGCCTTTTCACCGATGGCCGCTACAAAACCCAGGCCGCCGCCGAGGTCTCCGTCGCTCAGGTGGAGATCGTCGCCAGCTCACCGGCCGTTGCCGCAGTTCAGTGGCTGGCCGCGCAGCCCGGTGTCGAGTTTGCCGGCTTTGACCCGACCCAGACCTCGGTTGCTAATTTGGCTCGCTACCGGGCCGCGCTGCCCACCCGCCTTCGCCGTAGCTTTCTCTCCGCGCTGGCCACGCCCTTGATTATGCCGCTCCGCCAGATCAAGGACGAAAACGAATTGGTGCTGTTGATTGAATCTGCGCTGACCGGCTGCAAGCTCTTCGAGCACATTCTCGGCTTCATCCGGCCCGGCCTGGCGGAGATTGAAGTAGCTGCTGAGCTTGAGCACCAGGCCCGACTGCTCGGAGCCGAGGGAATGTCCTTTGAAACCATCGTCGCTTCCGGCCTTCGCTCAGCCCTGCCCCATGGCCGCGCCACCGCCGCCAAGCTGCCCCGAAGAGGCTTTGTAACCTTGGACTTCGGTGTTATTCTCAATGGATATTGCTCGGATATGACCCGAACAGTGTACTTGGGTAAACCGAAATCCAGTGAGCGTGCCGCCTATGAGGCGGTGTTGGAGGCTCAGGAGGCAGCGGTTGCCGCGGTGGGTTCGGGCGTAAGCTGTGCGGAGGTTGACGAGGCAGCTCGCAGCGTGCTGCGCAAGGCAGGATTGGCGGAGGCTTTTTCCCACTCCACAGGCCATGGTCTCGGCCTGGAGATTCACGAGCCGCCGCGCATTGGAGCCGAGGAGACAGCCAGACTGCTCCCCGGCATGGTCATCACCATCGAGCCGGGAATATATTTAGCCGGCCGCTATGGCATTCGCATCGAAGATATGGTGGCTGTAACCCGTAATGGAGGCCAGGTGCTCACCCCGGCGCCCAAGGCACTCATCGAACTTTGACCGAACTCGAATCGAACGTTGATTACCCCTTTTGGCCCGACGGCTGGAGATCAAGGACCGAATGAAAGAACAAGACATTGCAGATCTGAAACAACTGATTGAATTTCTCAAGGAACATAAGATTGCCGAATTTGATCTGGACCGCGGCGACCTGAAGATCCGGCTCAAATTCAACCAGCCGGAGGCTTCATCGGCCGGGTTGGCCGACATGGCGCGTCTGATCGGTTCGGCTCCGGCAGCGCACGCCGCGGTAAGCCAGTCGACGCCCGCGCCAGCTCCCGTGTTTGAGGCCGTTGATCCGGATGCGGGCCTGCACCTGCTCAAATCGCCTATCGTCGGCACCTTTTACGGTTCGCCCTCGCCCGGCGCCGCGCCATTCGTCGCTCCCGGCGATCGCGTTACCAAGGGACAGGTCATTGGCGTCGTTGAGGCCATGAAGCTGATGAATGAGATCGAGTCCGATGTTGCAGGCGAGATCGTCAAGTGCCTGGTTTCCAACGGCCAGCCCATCGAGTTCGGGCAGCCACTGTTTGCGCTTAGGATCAGTTAGGATGCATGAAGTGAACGAGTGAAAAAGTGAACGAGTGAAAAGAATGAATCTTTCTCATTAACTAACTCATTCACTCATTTACTAACTCACTCATTCACTCATTTACTAACTAACTCATCCACTCATTCACTTATTAACTCATTCACTTAAACGCAGGGTTCCCATGCTTCGTAAGGTACTGATTGCCAATCGTGGAGAAATTGCGCTGCGCGTTATCAACGCATGCCGGGAACTCGGCATTCGCACGGTCGCCGTTTACAGCGAAGCCGACCGCGACTCGTTGCACGTGCGCTTTGCCGACGAGGCCATCTGCATCGGTCCGCCGCGTGCGGCAGACAGCTATCTGAACGTGCCGGCGGTCATCTCTGCAGCCGAGATCGCCGATGTAGATGCGATTCATCCCGGCTACGGCCTGCTCAGCGAGAACGCCAACTTCGCCGAGGTCTGCCGCGCCTCCAACATCAAGTTCATCGGGCCGCCGCCTGAGGTCACCCGACTAATGGGCGAGAAGGATAAAGCGCGTCAGGCGATGAAGCACGCCAGAGTGCCCATTCTTCCCGGCTCTGACGGCGTAGTTGCCACGGTAGAGGAAGCACAGGACTGGGCAAAGAAGGTGGGTTATCCGGTCATCCTCAAGGCCAAGGCTGGAGGCGGCGGACGCGGAATGAGAATCGTGCGCACCCACGAGGAACTTCCCAATCTCTTCCACGCGGCCTTCACCGAGGCTGAAAACGCCTTCGGAAACGGCGAGCTGTACATGGAAAAGTTCGTCGAGAATCCGCGCCACATTGAGTTCCAAATGCTGGCCGACGAACACGGCAACGTTGTCTCGCTCTTTGAGCGCGAGTGCTCCATTCAGCGCCGCCATCAGAAACTTATAGAGGAGGCGCCCAGCCTGAAGGTGACGCCTCGGATGCGCGAGGAGATCGGCCGCACCCTCTGCCATTGCCTCAAGGAGATCGGCTACCAGAACGCCGGCACGGTTGAATTTTTAATGGACGAGGACGGCCAGCTCTACTTCATCGAGATGAATACCCGCATCCAGGTCGAGCATCCCATCACCGAGGCCATCACCGGCGTTGACATGGTAAAAGCGCAGTTGCTTATCGCCTCCGGGGATCGGCTGGATGCGATTTTGCCCGCCAAGCTCGAGATCCGCGGTCATTCCATTGAATGCCGCATCAATGCCGAACATCCGCAGAAGTTCACCCCTTCAGCGGGCAAGATCACAGTCTTTCATGTCCCCGGCGGCAACGGCGTTCGCGTAGACACCGCACAGTACGCGGAGAGCATGGTGCCGCCCTACTACGATTCGCTGATTGCCAAGCTCATTGTCCACGGCCACGACCGCGCCGAGGCGATTGCCAAGATGGAGCGCGCGCTCAGTCAGTTCATCGTCCATGGCATTGATACCTCAATTCCCCTGCATCAGGCCATCTTTGCTGACCCCGGCTTCCGCGCCGGCAACTTCGACACCAAGTTCATGGAAAACTTTCTGGCAGTACAATGATTTCGAATCACATCCGAGGAAATCCCGCTTTTTTCTCTTTGATTAAGTTGCTGCATCCCCAGAAATTTTTGGAGTATAAATTCAAGTGAAACAAAGGAGGTAAAAATGATTGACCCCGTAAGTCAAATTGTCCCCGTGAGTCAACTTGGACTCGGCTCGATTATCACCGCCATTGGAGGATTGGGAACGGCAGCTTTTGGACTGCTGGAGGCAATTAAGCCGGTAATTCCCTGGATCAATCACATCGGGTTCGGCAGAATCCGCCGAACTGTCACCAGCCTGACTCCCGGTGTGCAAGACGCAAAGAAGCCGATAAATGCCTTGCCTCAGGATGGAATCCTTCAATCCCTGCTTGCCAACTGGGTGAACGGGACCGATCTCGCCAGCCAGAAGGCAATCGCCAAGTCGCTGATCAAGCTGCATCTGAACACTGATAATGCCAGGGCTCTGGCAGACGCTACCTCCATCGATGGGGATCTGCTGACCTCCGTGGCCACAAAGACCAAGGCCGGGAATCCGCTCTTGCCGGCTGAAAGCGATGTCTTCTCGCGCTTTGACCTGATTGTGACCGCCAAGCTTGATGAGTCCTATCAGCAAGCGGACCAGATCTATCGCAACTGGACACGCGGACTGGCCGCCGTGATCGCGGTTCTGTTGGCCGTAGTTGGCGGATGGAGTCTGTCTGCGAATCCGTCCAATGCGGCGGCGCCTGCGATCTCGTTCTGGTGTACGAAGGAATTCCCTCTATCACTCCTGGTCGGCTTATTGGCTACTCCGCTGGCGCCTATCGCCAAGGACCTTTCTACCGCCCTGGCAACCGCCGTTAACACCATGCAGTTGCTGAAGAAATAGGAGGGCGCGATGACCAAATTTCTGGATGTTAGAGCTCTATGGGGCGGCGGCGACGTATCGGACGTTGTGCAGCTTAGGGAGTGGATAGGCAACAACAACTACACGGACCACTCTCAATACGTCGTCCTATCCCCAGACGATTTGCAGAGTCACATCCATGCCAAAGACGTATTGATTGCGACCCACGGCTTCAATGTCAATCGAGAGGATGGCATCGCACATCTTTCCTACTGGCAGACGCTGCTCGGGCCGAACCCTTATCTCGCAACGGTTCCTTTTCCTGGCGCATTTATCGGGCTATTATGGCCGGGCGACTCGGAATCCCTCCATGCCCTGAGCTACCCCGTCGAGCCGAAGAATGCCACAGATGCCGGCAACATGATTGCCGATTTTGTGGACAAAAACTTTGCAGATGCGACCAGCATTTCGTTTGTCTCGCATAGCCTGGGTGCACGGGTCGTCTTGCAGGCGATCAGCCAGATGAAGCGACGGACGCGGCGCTTGATCCTCATGGCTGGAGCCGTCTCCGATCACAGCCTGACCCAGGATTTCGCCTCCGTGACAGGGAAGGTTGATGTCATTTCAGTGCTCGCCTCGAAGAAAGATGAGGTGCTCAAGTGGGCATTTCCCATCGGCGACTTGGCGGCTGAGATCATCGATCACGATCATCCCTGGTGGGAATCGGCGTTGGGTCGCTTTGGACCTACCCCACGGCCGGAACACTATCAGAGTCCATGTCAGATTCCCAAAGGGTGGGATTTTGGCCATGGCAATTACCTGCAGAACGATCCGCCGGCACCGGACACAATTCCACCGCCCACCGATGTTCCCAGGGATGGTCCGCCTCCGCTAGGCGGCGCCCCTGGCTGGCAGGAGGCCTGGTCGGCGTCGTTCGTTTCAACGCGCTTCACCTGAGTTGCACTTCTGTATTCTGATGCGAAGAAAAATATTATCGCTTTTTCTTCGCCTTTGAGGCCCTTTTTGTTGTATGCTGATTTCGCAACATGGAGGTTGCACAATGGACTTTCAGAAAGAATTGATTGCTGAATTTAACCGCGAAATCGTGCGCACGCGCAAGATGCTCGCGGCCATCCCCGATGACGTTGATTTCACCTTCAAGCCACATCCTAAATCCATGAGTCTGGGCCGGTTAGCTGGGCACATCTCGGAGACCGCCGGCGAGTGGACAGTTTCAACTCTGACCAAAAGCAAGTTGGAGTTTCCCGCGGACCACAAGTGGGAGGCATACATTCCTGCATCCACCAAGGCCTTGCTGGAGCGCTTCGACATAGAGTCTGCCGAGGCCAAAGCCGCGCTAGCCAGCTTTGAGCCTGCAAAATGGAATGAGAACTGGAAATTTGTCTTCGGCGGCCAGGCTTGGATCGACGACACAAAGTACCGAGTCTACCGTGACTGGGTGCTCAACCACCTGATCCACCACCGCGCCCAGTTGGGCGTCTATCTGCGCCTGCTCAACAAGCCGATCCCCGGAACCTACGGCCCATCGGCAGATGAGACTTAAGGATACTTGTCAGTGCCAATTCTCGGCAGCCCAGCGGTCGACAGTCGCTGGGCTTGCTGTTTCCGATTCTCATGGAAGTCTCGCGTCTAGTATCGTGATCACATGAATTTGTAATGGCAGGATGGAGTGCCAGCCTCCGGAACGATGGCAGGAATGAAGCGCCGGCCTCCCGGCCGGCTGTTGTGCGGGCGTCCTCGCCCGCACATGTCCTGGCACAATTACTAAGTCACACGGTCTTAGCATTAGTATGAAGGCAGAGGCATTCACGCCGATGTTCACTCCGCAACCGATAGGATTTGTCAGCAGTCCATTCAAAGATACAAAGGAAATTCCCAAGGGGCTTGGCGCAAAGCACGAGGCAGAGGGCGAGCTCAATATTCTCTCCGTCTTTGAGCAGGGCCTCACAGACATCGAGGGCTATTCGCACCTCTTCGTGCTATGGGTCTTCGACCATTCCGATGGCTTCGATCTCATGGCCACGCCGCCTATCGACGAACATCGCCCCCACGGCGTTTTTTCCACGCGATCTCCGCGCCGCCCCAACCCCATCGGCCTCACAGTGGTTGAGCTGCTGGGCCGCGAGGGCGCAACGCTTCGTGTGCGCGGCGTGGACATGCTCGACGGCACACCGATCCTCGACATCAAGCCTTACTTGTCGAGCATTCCTCCTGAGATGTTGCGCCGTGGTTGGATTGCAGAAGCAGAGGCGCGCAAGAAATGAACGGCCATTTTTACGTCGAGCAGTTTGCCAGCTGGTGTCGAGTTGAATTCCGCTTTTTTTACAGTGCCGATGAGTTGCGAGCCTGTAGCGCTGACCTCCCGGTCGGCTGTTGCGTGGACCTCCTGGTCCACGCCGCAAACTACACCATCCGTAACAATGCTTCTATGCTTCTAAGAAAGTAGATGGTGATAAGAACATGCATTCTCCCTATCAGTTTCCCAAGGTCTACCCCATTCTCGATGTCTCCTTCATTCCTGCCAGCGGCCGCGCGGAGTTCCTGCGCCGTCAGGGCAGTGGACTGGCCGAAGCTGGCGTTACCCTACTCGAATACCGCAACAAAATTGGCTCAGAGGCTGAACTGCTGACTGACGCCGACACTCTGCGCGCCGCAATGCCTGCCGGACAGGTAAAGCTGATTCTCGATGACCGGGCCGATCTGGTTGAAAAAGTTGGCTTTGACGGCGTTCACGTAGATGCGGGAGACCTCAAGCCAGCAGAGGCGCGCAAGCTGCTGGGCCCAGACCGCATCATCGGCACCTTCGGCGGCGGCGCTGCGGGGATGGTTCCGGGGATTCTCGCTTCTCCCGCGGATTACTTCTCTATTGGTCCTGTCTTTGCCACGCGGACCAAGCAGACAGCCTCACCTCTTATAGGCATGGAAGGCGTGAAGCGGCTGCGCGCGGAGGCTGGCCCAGGCCCTGTGCTGGTCGCTATTGGCGGCATCACGATGGCCACGGCGGCTGAGGCACTCTCCGCCGGAGCTACACTCGTCGCCATCGCCGGCGCGCTCTTCCGCCAACCAGACCCGGCGGCCGAGTTCCGCAAATGGATGGCAACGCTGGGATGAGCGCTGTCAAGCATGGATTCGTGGTATTCCATCGTTTTCGTAAAGAACACCAAAAGGATGGACCACCTGTTATTGATTGTCTGCAACAACTTAGAAACCTGAACGACAGCTATAAATATTTTCAAAATTCTTGCTGATAATTATCGAGTTAACATGCCAATAAAGCCTGTAGAATGAAAGTGTTCCACGTGGAACACTTTGAGAGAACGAGCGCCCCGCACCTATGCTAATCATAATAAGCGGGTTCTACTGGAATCGATGCAATAGTGCTCTGAATTCATACAATGTGTCCTATTTTCAGACACTTTGATAAAAAGAAAGACAATCGCGCCCAAATCCGGTAAAACTTTCTTTAAGTGAAGACTTCAGCCCCCAACCCCATTCCTGCCTCCGTAGCTCCAGCCAACGCTTCCGGCATGGTGCAAAGCCTTGGCCTTTTCAGTTCCACCGCGCTGGTGGTCGGATCGATGATCGGCTCCGGCATCTACATTGTCGGCGCGGACATTGCCCGCGGCACCAACTCCCCGGCGCTGTTTCTGGGCGCGTGGGTGGTCACAGCCATCCTGACCTTTACCGCCGCGCTCAGCTACGGCGAGCTGGCGGCCATGATGCCCAAGGCCGGCGGCCAGTACGTTTACCTGCGCGAGTCGCTGGGGCCGCTGTGGGGATTTCTCTACGGCTGGACACTCTTCCTCGTCATTCAGACCGGGACCCTCGCCGCCGTCGCGGTAGCATTCGGCAAGTTTCTCGGCGTGTTTTTTCCCTCTGTTTCAACGACCCACTGGTTGTGGCACATCGCTCATGTGCCCGCGTTGCCGGTAGGGCCAATGGTGCTGGGCAACATGGAGATCGGCGTCAACACAGCCAACCTGACCGGTATCTGCATCGTGATATTTCTCGCCGTCGTAAACATCTTCGGCGTGAAGCTGGGCGCACTGATTCAGAACATCTTTACCACTGCCAAGGCGCTGTCGCTTGGGGCGCTGATTCTGCTGGCCTTCACGGTGGGGCGCAACGCAGCCGCGTGGGAGGCGAATTTTGGCGAGGGCTGGAGCCAGTTCTGGAAGAATGCCGGCTGGCATTCGCTGCATCCGGTTCAGGTGGGCGTGGGCGGACCGATGGTGCTGGTCAACGTGCTGGTGATTCTGGCTGTAGTGCAGGTGGGTTCGCTGTTCTCCTCCGACGCATGGAACAACATCACCTTCACAGCCGGCGAGGTGAAGAATCCACGGCGCAACATTCCGCTGTCGCTGATTCTGGGCACAGGATTTGTGTTGGTGATCTATTTTCTTGTTTCGCTGAGCTACTTGCTGGTTCTGCCCATGCACGGCGATCCGCACGGAGCGACGGTGGCGGCGCGCGGGATTCAGTACGCGACCGAGGATCGCGTGGCGACGGCGGCTCTGGAGCAGATCTTCCACTCCGGCGGAGCGTATCTGATGGCTGCGGCGATTTTGATTTCCACATTCGGCTGCGCCAACGGAATGTCGCTGGCCGGTGCGCGTGTCTACTACGCCATGAGCCAGGATGGCCTCTTCTTCAAGTCGGTGGGCAAGCTGCATCCGCGCTACAAAACACCCGCAGCAGGTTTGCTGGTACAGGCCGCGTGGACCATCGTGCTGTGCGTCTCCGGTTCTTATAGTCAATTATTGGACTACATCATCTTCGCGGTGCTGGTTTTTTACATTCTCACCATCGTGGGCCTGTTTGTTCTGCGTTTCAAAAAACCAGATGTGCCGCGGCCTTACAAAGCGCTGGGCTATCCGGTGCTGCCGGCGCTTTACATCGTGTTGGCAGGGTGGATCTGTGTCGTATTATTGCGATACAAGCCACAATACACATGGCCGGGCCTGGTTCTGGTTTTGCTTGGCATTCCTGTGTATCTCTTCTGGTCGCGGCGGCCCGCGCGTTAAGCCCCTGTGAACTAAACTAGTTTGAACAACTCCCGTGGAGGATATTCCTCACTCATGTCCAGACTGCTGCGAATCAAACCGATGTCTTTACTCTCAAAAGAGGCAGGTGAACAAGGCGAACACACGCTCCGGCGTTCGCTGGGCGCTCTGAACCTCGTTACCCTGGGCATCGGCGCCATTATTGGCGCAGGCATCTTTGTGCTCACCGGTCAGGCCGCTGCCAAGCACGCCGGCCCTGCAGTGGCGCTGAGCTTTGTGCTGGCCGGCATCACCTGCGCCTTCGCCGGCCTCTGCTACGCCGAGTTTGCATCCATCATTCCCATCGCCGGCTCGGCCTACACCTATGGTTATGCCACGCTGGGCGAGTTCGTGGCCTGGATCATCGGCTGGGACCTGGGTTTGGAGTACGGTTTTGGAGCGGCAACGGTGGCCTCCGGCTGGTCGG
Organism: Occallatibacter sp.; assembly: GCA_050013195.1. Lineage (GTDB taxonomy): Bacteria > Acidobacteriota > Terriglobia > Terriglobales > Acidobacteriaceae > Telmatobacter. Next base: position 25,240 of record JBEKFS010000026.1, on the reverse strand, counting down.
GCTACTGCAACAGCCTATTGCAGCAGTTGCACATCTATCTGCCTCCACGACTGACAGCTACGCCGGGCACGCCGCTGGTTTATTTTCACGAGCGATGGCTGCCGCTGGCCTCGCTGCCGCCCGGTACCAGCGCCGCAGGGCTGCCGCACGTGACAGCGCTCTTCAACCTGGTGGCGATTCTGGCTATTCTGGCCATCACCACCGTTCTGGTAATCGGCATCAAGGAATCTGCCAACCTGAACACGGCGATTGTCTTCATCAAGCTGAGTGTCGTCGGCATTTTCATTGTGCTGGGCGTGTGGTACCTGTTTCACCACCCGGCGCAGGCCTCGGCTAACTGGCACCCGTTCATTCCACCCTCCGACGGCCACGGCAACTTCGGCCTGAAGGGCATTGCCACGGGCGCGGCCTCCATATTCTTTGCATACATCGGCTTTGACGCCGTCTCCACCGCGGCGCAGGAAGCAAAGAATCCGCAAAAAGATATGCCGCTGGGCATTCTCGGCTCACTGGTCATCTGCACCATTCTCTACATTGTGGTTTCCACCATCCTTACCGGCCTGGTGAACTACCATTCGCTGAATGTTGCTGACCCGGTTGCGCTGGGCATCGACGCCACAGGCGTAAGCTGGGGATCGCTGCTGGTCAAAATCGGCGCGGTCTTTGGCTTGGCAACTGTGATGCTTGTCATGCTGCTGGGCCAGTCGCGCGTCTTCTTCTCCATGTCCCGCGACGGCTTGTTGCCCAAGTGGGCCTCGGCCATCCATCCCCGCTTCCGCACGCCGTGGATTTCAACCATCGCCGTAGGCGCCGTGGTGGCCGTACTACCGGCCTTTCTGCCCGTCGACCGGCTGGCGGAACTGGTCAACATCGGCACGCTGCTGGCCTTTACCATCGTCTGCGCCGGCGTGTGGATTCTGCGCGTGCGTCATCCCGATCTGCACCGGCCATTCAAGACGCCGCTTGTTCCGCTGGTCCCCATCCTGGGCATCGTCTCGGCCGTTTACCTTATGACCAATCTTCCGTTGATTACATGGATGGTAATGCTCGGCTGGATGCTGGTGGGGTTGGTGATTTATTTTGGCTACTCGATCCGCCACAGCAAAGTGCAGAAGCTGCCCAGGGCAGCCGAGGGCGACTGATTCAGCAAGTGCAAGCAGCAAGGCACGACGGCCTCCCCAAGCGGGAGGCCGTTCGGCAAATGTGGCAGATTACTCAGGAATGACGCGGGGATTCTACACTTTTGCGGCCTTGTTTTCTTTTCCGAAGGCGAATTAATCTGCAAGGATTTCAGGGAAATTTATACCCCGGAGGGGTATAGGGGGGTAGGGGGTGGGGGAGTGCCTTTCTGGTAATCATATTTTCTGCGTATTGTTGTCATTTGAGTACATATGACCTGCTCCTTCCGGTTGAAGATTCTTTGCATCCAAGATCATTGTGCGCCAGGGGAAGGTAATAATCTGCAACGACAGTTCTCATTGTCAGTTCTCAGTTCTCAGTTCTCAGTTCTCAGTTCTCAGTTCTCAGTTGTCAGTTCTCAGTTGTCAGTTGACAGCGGTCTGGTAATCGTTCCCCTGGTCCCCAAATGCGCTGGACCGGGGGCACCTGCGACGCTATAACCGGCCAGGAGGCCAGAATTCCTGATTCATGTGCGCCCGAGGAGGGCAATTATCTTTAACCTAAGAAGAAGAAGAATTTGCTGAAGGGAAAAATGAGCTATTTCTTGACTTTAGTCTGTATTGTGAACTAAACTAAGTAGACTTAGTTCACTCGGGAGGCGCGATGCGGACCATCAATATTCACCAAGCCAAGACCCATCTCTCGCGTCTGGTTGATGAGGCTGTGGAGGGAGATTCATTTGTAATTGCCAAACGAGGGAAACAGATGGTGCAAGTGACCCGGCTGAACGCTCCCAAGAAAACGGCCAAACGCCGACTGGGTCTTCTGGAGGGAATGTACACACTGCCGGACAATTTCGACGAGATTGACAAGCAACTGGATAAAGAAGTTGAAGCGTTGATGCTTGGCGAAGGCGAAGAATGAAATTCCTTCTCGATACGCAATTGATCGTATGGGCATTTTATGAACAAAAGCGATTATCGCCGCAGGCGAGATCCATCATGGAAGCACGTGATAACCAGCTTACCTTCAGCGCCGCCAGCCTATGGGAAATTGCAATCAAACGTGGACAGGGTAAGAGGGAATTTCAATTCGATCCAAGAATTCTCCGGCGCACGCTATTGGACGCTGGCTATATCGAATTGCCTGTCTTGGGCCAGCACTCAGTCGAAGTCGACATACTGCCACCCATTCACAAAGATCCCTTCGATCGAATGCTGATTGCACAGGCTATGGTCGAAGGGATCACTCTTTTAACGGCTGACGCAGTGATAGCCAAATACCCAGGTCCGATTCGGAAGGTCTGAACCCATTCATATTCTTTCTCGCGCCGTCCTCCCTGTTGTAGCCTTATCTTGATGCTCGCCGAAGAAAACAAGCTGCTAGCGGCCTTCACGACCTTTGGCATTGGCGGTCCTGCGCGCTGGTTTGTGGAGGCCACGAGCGAAGAAGAGGTTGCCGCGGCTGCTGCCTGGGCGGGCGAGCGGGGGGTGGAGTTGTTTGTGCTGGGCGGGGGCAGCAACCTGCTAGTCTCTGACGCGGGATTCGATGGCCTGGTTCTGCGGGTGAGGATGCGCGGCATTTTGGCTATGAGCGCACCGGACGATTCCGGCGAGGCGGATCAGAGAATCTATCGCGTTGCGGCAGGAGAAGACTGGGACACTTTTGTGAAGCGGACTGTGCTGGAGAATTGCGCGGGCATTGAGTGCCTGGCGGGCATTCCCGGCACGGTAGGCGGAACTCCGGTGCAGAATGTTGGCGCTTACGGGCAAGAGGTAGCCTCGGTCATTGAACGTGTCAGGGCCTACGACATTCACGAACATGTATTCGTCGAGTTTGCGTCGGCGGAGTGCGGCTTTGCCTACCGCCGCAGCCGCTTTAATTCAGAGGATCGCGGGCGGTACATCGTCACGCGCGTGGACTACCGGCTGACGCACGGCGGTGCTCCGACTCTACGCTACGCTGAACTGCAAAGGGCTTTTCCGGAGGGCGTGCGGCCTAGCCTTGCAGAAGTAGCTGCTCAAGTGCGTGTCATTCGCCTGGCCAAGGGAATGTTGATCGTCGAGGGCGATCCCGATTGCCGCAGCGCGGGTAGCTTCTTCAAGAATCCCGTGGTGACAGAGGAGCAATTCCAGAGGATTGCGGCCAGCGGCAAAGATGAACCTCCGCGATTTCCCGCCGGAGCAGAGACAGAGAATCAAGGGCAGATCAAGGTTCCGGCAGCATGGCTGATAGAGCGTGCCGGCTTTGCCAAAGGGTACGCACTGGGCAAAGCCGCAATCTCCAGCCGGCACACGCTGGCGCTTGTCAATTTTGGCGATCAAAATGGGCTGGTCAATCAAGAAGGGCGTGGCGGCGCCAGCGCAGCGGAGATATTGGCGCTCGCCAGCCAGATCACCACCGCCGTCGAGGGGCGTTTCGGCATTCGGCTGGAGATGGAACCGGTGAGGGTAGGGTTCTGATTCTTTTGCCCTCTATCGCTGCTGCAAATTTATTTGTATTTTCACAGATATATGCGTAACAAAATACGTCAAACGGTGTACATACTCTATAGATTTCGCGAATTGCGGCGATATTCCTGATTGAACCTTTGCTCCGGCAAGCCGGTTGCCGGAAATTGCACACAAAAATATGCAGTTCATTTACGAAAAGTGAGGCATACTGAAAGGTGTTCAATATTGACCAGGGAGGACCGATGCTCTCGACGCGAAGAATTCGCACCACTGCATTAGCTCTCATGGCCTTAGCGGTTTTGGCCTTCTCACCTACACGGGGCCGGGCACAGGCAGCCCTGCTGATGGAGGAGCCGTATGGTTTTTTTGGAGCAGTAAATCCGACCGGTCATAATGCCGTTTATTTTGAGCACATCTGCGCCGAAACACCCGTCAAACTGCGCCGCTGCCAGGCCGGTGAGCAGGGTGTCGTAATCTCTCGTTATCAGGGCATCCAGTCGTATGACTGGGTTGCTGTCCCGCTGATTCCTTATCTCTATTCCGTCGAAGATGCCTCTGATGTTCCTGCTCGCGTCAACCGTGAAACCGTTCATAAGTTTCGTAGCCGCTATAGGGAAGCCCATTTGCTCAGCCTGGGAGAAGATTTGCAGCCCGGCAGCTTTAGGCGTGGCGGCTGGACCGAGCTTATTGGCGTCTCCTATGAACGGCGCATCTATGCATTTCGCTTTCAGACCACCGAGAAGCAGGATGACGCCTTCATCGCGCTGATGAACGAGAGCCCCAATATTAGTCACTTTCATCTTTTTACCAACAACTGCTCGGATTTTGCGCGCATCCTGCTCAATTTCTACTTTCCCGGCACATTCAAACGCAGCGTCTTTCCGGATGCCGGTGTGAGCACTCCCAAGAAATTGGCGTTCACTCTGGAGCGCTATGCCCGCAAGCATCCTGAGACGCAACTTACGATCTACGTAATTCCGCAGATTCCCGGCTATCGCCGCCATAGCCGCTCGAACAAAGGCGTTGCCGAGTCGTTTTCCACCACCGGCTATGCCTTGCCCATCGCGCTGCTGAACCCGTACCTGGCCGGAGGGTTATTTGTGGATTACATGGTGCACGGACGCTATCACGTCGTCCTCAAACATACGCAAGTGCTTGCGCCAGACGACTTATTTGCGTTGACAGCTCTGGGCCGCTCCGCTGAGAATCCCCTAAGCGAAGGTGCGCAGGTCCCCAGCGCTGCTGCCGTCGGTTCGGCGGAAACAAGAGCTACCGCGACAGCCCACTCCGGCCTGACAGAAAACAAGGTCGAGCATGAGCAAATCCTCTCCGCAGAATCTAAAGAACCACGGAAGAATTGATCCGCAATTCCACTACGTGATGTTCTTCGTCCTGATCGCCAACCTGGTCTTCGCCGTCTTCCACTTGATTGACCATTGGAAAGACACTCGTGTCGCTTGCGCATGGTTCCTGGTACTTTCGCTGGTGGTGTTTATCCCCTTCTTCAAGCTGCGCACCTATCCGCTCCGGGTGCAGGACCGCGTCATCCGTTTAGAAGAGAGGCTGCGCTTGCAGGCGCTGGCGCCGGCGCAATGGCACTCACAGATCTATCGCCTCACTGAGGATCAGTTGATCGGCCTGCGTTTTGCCGCCGATGACGAGGTGGTTGAGCTGGCCAAACAGGCGCTCGAGCATAATCTGACTCGCAAGCAGATCAAGGAGCGCATCCAGGAATGGCGCCCTGACAATTTCAGGATCTGAAACGCTGCTTATCCTTCCTCCGCCTCGCGCAGCTTGGCGATCACGGTGAAGTCTTCGAGCGTGGTGATGTCTCCGGAGATTTCGCCGTGAGTGGCCAGTTCCCTGAGCAAGCGGCGCATGATCTTGCCTGAGCGGGTCTTGGGCAGGGACTCAGTGAAGCGAATGTCATCGGGGCGGGCGAGGGAACCGATCTCCTTGGAAACCCACCGGCGCAGCTCGTCTTTTAATTCGTTGCCGGGCTCGTATCCGGATTCCAGGGTGACGAAGGCGGAGATGGCTTGTCCTTTGAGCTCGTCCGGGCGTCCCACGACGGCGGCTTCGGCCACCTTGGGGTGTGCGACCAGGGCCGACTCAACCTCCATAGTGCCGAGGCGATGGCCGCTGACGTTGATGACGTCATCCACACGGCCCATGAGCCAAAAGTAGCCGTCGGCGTCCTGGCGCGCGCCGTCGCCGGTGAAATAGCAGCCCTCAATGTCGCTCCAGTAGGTCTTGCGGTAGCGCTCGTGGTCACCGTAGATGGTGCGAGCCATTGAGGGCCATGGCTTGCGGACGATGAGCAGGCCGCCGTGGCCAGCTGGGACCGGTTCGCCATTTTTGGAAACAACCTCGGGCTGAATACCGAAAAAGGGCCGCGTGGCTGAGCCGGGCTTGGCGGGCACTGCGCCGGGAATGGGCGCGATCAGGATGGCGCCGGTTTCGGTTTGCCACCAGGTATCGACGATGGGGCAGCGGTTGTGGCCGATCTTCTCGCGATACCACATCCATGCTTCGGGATTAATTGGCTCACCCACAGTGCCAAGAAGCCTGAGAGATCGGAGGTCATGCTTTTCGACGTGCTGGTCTCCCCACTTCATGAAAGCACGGATGGCGGTGGGCGCGGTGTAGAAGATGGTGACCCGGTGGTCGTCGATGATTTTCCAAAATCTGGAAAAATCGGGCCAGTTCGGTGCGCCTTCATACATCAGCACTGTTGCGCCGTTCTGCAGCGGGCCATAGACGACATAAGAATGACCGGTGACCCAGCCGATGTCGGCCGTACACCAGTAAACGTCCTCGTCTTTCAGGTCGAAGACGTATTTAGCGGTGATATAGGTCTGAACGGCATAGCCGCCAGTGGTGTGGACCAGTCCCTTGGGCTTGCCGGTGGTGCCGGAGGTGTAGAGGATGTACAACGGATCCTCTGAATCCAGCTCTTCGGCGGGGCAATCGGGGGCGGCGGCGGCCATCAGGTCGTGCCACCAGTGGTCGCGGCCTTCGACCATCTTGACCGGCGAGCCTGTGCGGCGGTAGACGACCACGTGCTTGACGGTGTGGCAGGCGTTCATGGCTTCATCGACGGTACGCTTAAGCTGGATTTCGTTGCCGCGGCGATAGCTGGAGTCCTGGGTGAGGATGGCGACGCAGCCTGAGTCATTGACGCGGTCGGCGATGGCGTTGGCGGCAAATCCGCCAAAGATCACCGAGTGAATGGCGCCGATCCGAGCGCAGGCCAGCAGGGCAATGGCCAGCTCCGGGGTCATCCCCATGTAAACGGCCACGCGGTCGCCTTTTTTGATGCCCAGAGCCTTGAGGGCATTCGCAAAACGCTGCACTTCGGCGTGCAGCTCGGCGTAGGTAAGGCGGCGTACCTCTCCCGGCTCGCTCTCCCAGATTAGCGCGGCCTTGTCACGGCGCTCGCCGAGCGCGTGGCGATCCACACAGTTATAGCACAGGTTGAGCTTTCCACCCTTAAACCATTGAACCGATGGGAGATTCCACTCCAGAACCTTATCCCATGGCTTGAACCAATGCAGCTCGTGGGCTACGCCGGCCCAGAAGGCCTCGGGGTCGGCGATGGACTGCCTATAGAGGGTCTCGTACTGCTCCAGGCTCTGGATGTGGGCATTAGAGCTGAACTCAGGTGACGGCGGAAATACACGGTTTTCCCGCAAAGTGGAATCGATATCCTGGCTGCCAACGGCAGAAACAGGTTGGGCAACAGGGATAGGACCGGCAATTCCAACAGCGGGCTGGGAAGTCATACGAACCGACCTTTGGGAAAGAGGAATCAAAACCTCTCACGGCAACCCGCGGGATGAAGTTCCTGAGAGGGTTCCGCGTGAAAGCAACTCTATCTAGAGATGCATATAACTGGCAAGTGGACGGGAAGAATTGCAGCGAGGCGGCGAGCAAGGGAGTCCAAAGCAATGGAGGGGATCGGCGCGCTGGCTAGACGGTCTTTTTCTGCGCTGGCCCATACACGTGCTTCTCCCTCCAGCACGAGTTATTCCTCAGCCTCAATTGTCGTGCTCACATGCGAGTCATTCAGAATGACATGCAACCGCAGGGTTCCGCAGCTGCCATAACGACGTCCGGCTTGATTGACAGGGCGAAAGGTCCAGTCTTTTATGGATTCCAGGACCGATTGCTGCATCATCGCGGGGCCGGAGAGAATGTTTACCTGCGTTACTTTACCCGTTTGCGCAAAACAGAGGCAGGCTGTCACGGTTCCATCGATTTTCATGTGAGGTTCGTTCAGTCCGGGCGGCGCAACCGGCCTGCTGGTGGCGATATGGGCGGCCAATTCTTTTCGAGAGAGGCAAATGGAGCGGCCTTGAGGCAAAGGACCAGCTTCCGCCTTTGCGCAGCCTGAACACGACGGAGTTTGCGCGTGAAGCAGCGCGCTCAGGAATAAGCAAGGAAGCAGAACAAGCATGAAACGCATAGGAGCCTCCAGGCTAAAAAAGGGCTTGCTGCAGGATTCTTTCACGCTGGTCTGTGGCACCACAAGCGCAGAGAAGTGACCTGCACAAGCTAGAGCATTTCTCCTATCGGTGTAGAGTGAGCGTGGGCCGGGAGGCCCACGCTACAGCCGGCCAGGAGGACGGCACTACAAGTACTTGCAGGTATTGGCCATGGTTATCGATAACAGGATTGACTCGATACCAATTGGAGAGATGCTCTAATGTGCAAACCGCTTTTGATGCCAGACCCAGGCGGTGCGGATGATTTCGTCGAGTTGAGTATATCGGGGTTTCCAGCCGAGTTCGCGGATAGCTTTTTCGGAGCTGGCGACGAGGACGGCGGGGTCTCCGGGGCGACGAGGCTGGACCTCGGCGGGGATGGGGTGGCCGGTGACACGGCGAGCCGATTCAATCACTTCAAGAACGCTGAAGCCCCGACCGTTGCCGAGGTTGAAGATCAGCCGGTTCTTTGCAGCAGCCGGAGTTTCCAGGGCGTTGAGGGCCAGGATGTGGGCATCGGCCAGGTCAGCGACATGAATGTAGTCGCGGATGCAAGTGCCGTCCGGGGTAGGGTAGTCGTCGCCGTAGATGCGGATGGAGGGCCGGCGACCGAGGGCTACGTCGAGGACCAGGGGAATGAGGTGTGACTCGGGATCATGGGCCTCTCCGCGGGTGATGCCATTCGGCCCTTCCATGGCGCCAGCCACGTTGAAGTAGCGCAGCGAGGCCGAGCGCAGCCCGTAAATGCGGTGGAACCAGTCAAGCATCCGCTCGACCAATAGCTTGGACTCGCCGTAGACGTTGGTCGGAAGCAGACGCGCATCCTCTTTGATTGGAAGTACTTCAGGCTCTCCATAGACGGCGGCTGTGGAACTGAATACCAGCCGGCGGGGGCCATGGGCGAGGATGGCCTCGAGCAATGCGAGGGAGGAGGCGGTGTTGTTGCGGAAGTACTGCTCGGGATGGAGCATGGACTCGCCGGCCTCAATGAGGGCGGCAAAGTGGAGGACGCTGTCGAAGGGCTTTCCCTGGGCTTTTGCTGTGGTGAAGATGTTTTCAAGCCTGGGACGATCCTCCAGCTCTCCTTCTACAAACTCGACTCCTGGGGGCAAAAGATCGCGACGGCCATGGCGAAGATTGTCATAAACGACGACTTGGGTTCCATAATTGGTCAACAACCCCGCGACAGTACCACCTATATACCCCGCACCACCAGTAACAAGGATTTTCACGAAAAAACTCGTCCTTCCCAAACACTTTGATATAGCTTAGAGTCTAATATGTAGGGTTGAAATGTACAGGTCTATGTCTGGCCGCCATCAGGCAACCAGAAAGACGGAGTTCTGACTACTTTTTTCTCTTGCAGGGGCAAGGATGGTTGTTGCAGGCGCCAAGAAGCGCAGCACGAGAGTAAATATCCTTCAACGAGGAGGAATTGCATTTTTGTCGGATTCCCAGGGCTTGAAATTGAGTGTACGAATGTCAGGGATCCATCTGTCAGGCAGTCCATATTGTGTGTATCTCTGCAAGCCAGGTCCAGGCAGTGGCAGCACGCATTTTTTTGCTACATCCGCGACAAACATGAACGGTTTTTTCCATTTTTTCCCCATCCGATCTGCGCATGGGCAACTTAAATCCGGTCAGGCGACCGGACGTGGTACGGCTACTTTGGCCATGTGCGAGGGTTGAGATGATGCCTGTAAAACCGGATCAAGGACGAGCCACATTCGGATTGCTCCCAGAGCCCGAGCGCAGCACTGCCTCGTTTATCACCAGTATGGTGATCAATGGTCTGATGCTGGCCCTGTTTATCCTCATTGGAGCGATAGGCCCGAAAAAAATTCTACACAACTATGATGTGACGTCGTTGATCGTTCCGGCCAAAAAGGAGCCTCCCAAGCCAAAGGAAAAGATTCCCCCTCCTCCCAAGATCGAGGAGCCCAAGCCGGTAGATGTGAAGTTTGAAGCGCCTAAAATCAACATCCCGAAGCCGGAACCGAAGCCGGAGCTGAAACCGATTGAACTTGAAGCCAAGCTGACATTGCCGCAAATCAAGTCGCCGAATCTGAAAGTCGTCGAGGCGCCTCAGCCAAAGGCCGTGTTGTCCCCGGCGGCGATGCCGGCGCAGGACAACCACCTCAAGCCCTCGACGGCGCCAGTACATTTTGGCCAGACATTCGGCGTCAAGCCCAATCCCAACGCCAAGGGGCCGGCAAATGTGGCGGCCATAGGCAACATGTACGGCGGAAATCAGGGACGTGCCGAGGCACCCCACGGAGTGGTGGGCTCGACAGGCATTGGCGATGGAGTGAAATTCGGCAACAACAACGGCAAGCCCGGCGGGAGAGTAGCCTCAGCCGTGGTTCCCGCGGCCACGGTCGCGACCCCATCGGGGAATGTGGGCAAAGTGGCCTCTGCCGGCATTCCCACAGCGCCCACAGCCGTGGTAGCAGCACCGAGGACGGTTACCGGGCCTCCCGATACTGACCTGGTGCTCATCGCCAAGCCGCAGCCCGAGTACACCAGCGAAGCCAGACAACTCAAGGTGCAGGGTGACGTGATCCTGCGGGTAACGTTCACGGCCAACGGCCAGGTAGTGGTACATAGCATTGTGCATGGCCTGGGCCATGGCCTGGATGAAGAAGCGAGCCGGGAAGCGCAACAGATTCGTTTTCGTCCCGCCACGCACAACGGACAGCCGGTGGACAAAACAACCAACGTTATCATTACGTTTCAATTGGCGTAACATCGGAATTGCGCGCATGAAAGACAGCTATGCATAATCGCGGGATACTGGAAGGTCGCCAGCAGCCAGTGGAAGAAGCAGAAGAACCAGCTTAGGAGCCTGACATGAAGTTTCGGAATATATCCATCGCCTTATTGCTCATTACCCTGAGCGTCACGAGCGCGTTTGCGTTGGGGTTTGGCAAGAAGGCACCCAAGCCTACTAAGTTATCTCATCAGGTCCACCAGCTCACACCGGAGCAGGCAGCGATGGTGGAAAAGGCGATAGGCCGGGAAAAAGTGCTCATCAAGAATATTCAGCAACGCACGCCCCTGGTGGAGACCTACATCCAGAACACCAGGCCGGATATCAAGCTCTACCAAGTGCCGATCTCCGACGAGTACATGCTGAGCCGCGTTGACTTCGGCAAGGTTTTTTTTGACAAGACCTACGAGCCCAGGACCAGGAAAGGCAAGTCCGATCATAAATTCTTCAAGGGATCTCTGTCTTCGATCACCGGACTCACCAAGGCGCTGAAGCTGGACACGCATTTTACATACAACCCTCTGGGGTTCACGGAGATGATGTTCCTCGATCCCAAAAGCTTTGACAACCAGCACTATGTGTTCAGCTATGTGCGCCGGGAGTTTCTGGGGTCGGTGCGCACCTGGGTTTATGACGTGCAACCCAAGGCTTCGGGCATGGGCAGGTTCTATGGGCGCATCTGGGTCGAGGACCAGGATGGCAACATTGTCCGCTTCAACGGGACGTTTACCCAGCCCCGGTCCGAGGACGACTCGCGCTTCTACTTCCACTTCGACAGCTGGCGGATGAACGTGCAGCCGGGAATCTGGTTGCCGGTGGCCGTTTACGTGGAGGAAACACAGCGCACTGAAAGCGAAAAGGTGGGGCTGAAGGCCCAGACGCACTTCTGGGGCTACTCTCTCAAGCTGCCCACGCGGGAGAGCGAAAACGTGAGCGTGAAGGTGGACGACGCGGTGGACAAGAGCGACGACTCGCAGGATGTGGGTCCTCTGCAAGCTTCACGCGCCTGGGTTACACAGGCAGAAAACAACGTAATCGACCGCCTGGTGGAGGCCGGCCTGGTGGCGCCGCTGACCCCTGGCGGCTATGAAAACACAGTTCTGGACCAGATCGTCATCAACTTGCAAGTACCCAATAATCTTGCATTTACTGACCAGGTGCATACCCGCATACTGCTTTCTACCACCGTTGAAACCACCACTGTTGGCAACACCATCCTGATCAGCAAGGGGCTAATCGACACGCTGCCCAGCGAGGAATCGATCGCCTCGGTGGTGGCTATGGAACTGGCCCACATCGTGATGGGCCACCACATTGACACCCGCTACGCCTTCAACGACCGGCTGCTGTTTCCCGACGAGGCGACATTCAAGCGCATCGACATGTATCACTCGGATCATGACAACCTGGAGGCTGCCAAGAAGGCTATGGAGTATCTGCAAAACTCCATGTACAAGGACAGACTGCCCTCAGCGGGGCTCTACTATGCGGAGTTAGTGAGTCGGGAAAAGGAGTTGAAGGCGATGAATACGCCCAAACTCGGCGACTCGCTGCTGAAGGTCGACGGAACCCCGTGGATGGCCGAATTGAAGAACATGGCGCCCGCGCTGAACTGGGACGACCTCGCACAGCGCCCGGCTTTGCCCCTGGGCAGCTGGCTCAAGACCGATCCCTGGGATGACCGTGTGCATCAGATCAACGCGAAGATCTACCCCTATATGAACCCGCGCGACAAGATGCCGCTGGAAGTGACGCCGATCTACTTCAAGTTGCAGCGCTATGATGCCTCAAAGTTGACGCCGCCCATAGCCGCTGATGCGACCACGCAGCCCACGGGCACATCGCATCCGCCCGTGCAGTAACCTTTATCGGAAATCGCTGGACCGGGATGCGTATAGCGCTACTTCCGGCCCGGCGATTCCAAACGTGGTGAATTGAACACTATTTCCGGCTGCAATGATATGCCCGGACCGAAAGTGACCTGGACTTATGATACGATTTAGCTCGCTTTTGTTCGTGATATTGCTTTTATCCGGAGCCGTTGGCTCCAGCGCGCAAGTGACTCACTCAGGCACCGGACGGCAGGTTTCGATCACGGCCGGCGGAATGGCCTCGATTTTTCAGCCGGATTTTTCGAACGATAATTGGACCTGCGGGAATACATGTAATCTACCTATCTCCCAACAAGTCTGGACGCCCTACGCGGGAGCGGGCCCCAAGCCGCTATTCGGCGTGGGCGCCTATGTGGACTTGAAACTGACGCGCTGGGTGCAGATCGAGGCCGAAGGCCGCTGGCTGCGCTGGAACCAGTATGAGGACCTCAGCCAGGACAACTACCTGATCGGCCCAAAGGTTCCCGTTTATCATTTCTGGCGGTCGAACGTGTATGCCAAAGCACTGGGCGGGTTCTCAAAGATGAACTACGGCCCCGGCATAGGCACCGGCCGGTACACTGACCTGGCCTTCGGCGGCGGCATGGATGTGAAGCTGACCAGGCGGCTCAGCCTCCGCGCAGCAGATTTCGAGTACCACTACTGGCCAAAGTGGGAAAATTCCACGCTGTCGCCTTACGGGGCCAGCATGGGGATCGGGTACAAGATTTTCTAAGGTGCTTCAAGAAAAGAGGGCCACTCCGATGGGGTGGCCCTCTTTGCTTTTGTAAGTCTTGATGGCGTTACGCCGGCGAGGGTGTGCCTTCGGGTACGACTGGACCGCGGCTTTCCGGCTTGAGAACCTCCTGCACATCACTGCTGCCGGTGTCCGAGGGAGTGGCCAGATTGGAGCGTAACGGGGGGAGTTCCTTGCCCTCGATGAGCATCCTGACCTCTTCGGCGTCAATGGTCTCGCGCTCCAGCAGAGCCGCAGAGATGCGGTGCATGGCGTCGGCATTCGTCTCCACAATTCCGTGGGCCGATTGGTAGGCCTCGTCAATCAGGCGACGTACTTCCAGGTCAATTTGCCGGGCTGTCTCCTCGCTAAAGTCGCGATGCTGGGCAATCTCGCGGCCCAGAAAGATCTGCTCCTCCTTCTTGCCGAAGGTGAGGGGACCGAGGCGGCTCATGCCGTACTCGCAGACCATGCGGCGGGCCAGATCAGTAGCGCTTTCAATGTCGCTGCCCGCGCCGGTGGACATCTGGTTGAGGAATATCTCTTCTGCCACGCGTCCGCCATAGGCGATGGCCAAATTGGCTTCCAGATATTCCTTGGTGTAGTTGTGCCGGTCGCCGGGCAAAAAGATGGTGACGCCCAGGGCCATGCCGCGTGGAATGATGGTGACCTTGTGAATGGGATCAGAGTGCTCGCGCTTGAATGAGACCAACGCGTGGCCGGCTTCGTGATAGGCGGTGACGCGCTTCTCTTCGTCGGTGAGCAGCATGGACTTGCGCTCGGCGCCCATGAGCACTTTGTCCTTGGCCACCTCAAAGTCGTACATGACGACCTGCTTGCGGTTCATGCGCGCGGCGCTCAGGGCGGCCTCGTTGACCATGTTGGCCAGGTCGGCGCCGCTGAAGCCGGGGGTTCCGCGAGCCAGTACGTTCAGATTCGTGTCGTCGGAGACGGGAACCTTCTTGACGTGAACGGCGAGAATCTCCTCGCGGCCGCGCACATCAGGCAGGCCTACTACCACGCGGCGATCAAAGCGGCCGGGACGCAGCAGCGCGGGGTCCAACACGTCGGGGCGGTTGGTGGCGGCCACCAGAATCACGCCGTCGTTGGATTCAAAGCCGTCCATCTCGACGAGGAGTTGATTGAGAGTCTGTTCGCGTTCGTCGTGCCCGCCGCCCAGGCCTGCGCCACGATGGCGGCCCACGGCGTCGATTTCGTCAATGAAGATGATGCAAGGCGCATTCTTTTTGCCCTGCTCGAAGAGGTCGCGGACGCGGCTTGCGCCCACGCCTACAAACATCTCGACAAAATCCGAACCGGAGATGGAAAAGAACGGTACATTGGCCTCGCCGGCAACGGCTCTTGCCAACAAAGTCTTGCCGGTTCCCGTACTCGATGATCTCCTTCAGCTCTTCCTTGGCCTCATCCACGCCGGCCACGTCCTTGAAGGTGATCTTTTTCTGCTGCATGGAGAGCAGGCGCGCGCGGCTCTTGCCGAACGACATCGCCTTATTGCCGCCGGCCTGCATCTGGCGCATGAAAAAGAACCAGACGCCGATCAGCAGGACGAACGGCCCCAGGCTGATGAGCGCCTGCACCAGGTAATTGTTATTTGGGTCCTTCAGATCGAAATGCGTTTTGGCAGTGTGTAGTTCCTTGGCCAGGCTGTCGGCTGTGTTCCCGGAGATCGTGGTATGGAACTCATCCTTTGCGCCCTTCAAGTGGCCATGAACGTCTGTCCCCTGGATGGTGGCATCCTGCACCTGTCCGGCCTCGATCTTGTCCAGCAGATCCGAGTAGCCGATTTCCGTGGTTTTGCCCACGGCGCCTTTCGTCACCCAGCTGATAAGAACCATGCCCAAGGCGATGATGCATGCCCATACCATGATCGATTTAACGGTCGAATTCACCAGAATTCCTCTCTTACGTTTACGGTGATGGAGAAGCCGCTTAACGGGTCTCCAGCACCGCCTGCATCTCCTTTAGACGCCGGTACATCCCACAAAGTTACAGGAAAGACGGGAAGCCTTTACGGCAGATACACATACACCGCCGCCCAGAAGAGCAGTAACTCAATTGTACTCTCCAGGCAAGAAAAATTGCATCATGGATGGGCCGAATCCAGAGCGGTATCAGGCGGGTCAACCTTCTGCGGAAGTTCCACTCTAGGAATGCTCTGCGGAGGCCTCCAGACTGGCAGATAGAATGCGGATTCCCAGTTCCGGCTCTACGTCGGCTCCCTGCATCCAGACGATGCGACCGTCGATTTCCAAAACCGGCCATAGAGCGCGGCTGGAGCCGGTAACTTTAAGACGTTCTAATACTTCCTTCACTTTGTGCGGGGCGGAGGAGTAACGCAGCCTGACGCGGTCGCCGGGTCTCCAGTTGCGTAGCGTGGCGATTGCTGCCGAGGGCAGCCTATCCTTGATCTCGTCAGTATCGATGCGCTCAATTTGCAGCCGCAGCCCGAAGGCCGGGGCGGCTACCTCGCCCGGAATGGCGACCGTGTACTCAGGAGCAGGCTGTGCGGCGCCTGTGCCTGCTGGCGCAGCAGGCAAAACGACCAGTCGAATCTCCCTTGCGGTTCGCTCTGCACGGAGCCCCTGGGCTAACTCCAGCTTCTGGCCGGCGCGGCCTGTGAGAGCCAGGTTGCGCAGGGCTTCAGTCGAGGGGAAATCGATTGTCGTGCCCAACTGCATCGCAGCGGAACGAAGGAGGCGGCGCTGGAGGGCCGGAGGAAGGGCGGCCAGCCGGCCGACATCCATAGACAGAGAAGGGGCCAGACCATTGTCAGAGGCTCGGCCACCTCCCCGCACTGGACGGCCGTACATTAAAATCTGAGGTCCAAGGCGAGCCAGTTCGGCTGTCCACCAAGCCTCCTCATCGCGGGCCAACGTGGCCATCTGCGTCAGGTGCTCACGCAGCTGAGGATTCCAACCCTCCAGCAGTGGCAGCAGCTCGTGACGGATGCGGTTTCGGGTGAAGGTGAGGTGGCGATTCGAAGAGTCTTCGCGCCAGCCCTGGCCCAGCGCGAGCAAATAAGCTTCGACCTCAGCCCGCGTGGTGGAAAGCAGCGGGCGCAGAATAAGGCCTTCAGGAAACTCGATTACCGGATGGATGCCGCTCAAACCCTCGGTCCATGCGCCGCGCAGAAATTTGGCCAGGACGGTTTCAGCCTGGTCGTCGCGAGTGTGGGCGGTGGCTACGGCCTCCACTTCGCCCGAAGCCATGAGTTGCCGGAACCAGCCGTAACGCAGGCGGCGGGCGGCCTCTTCGATGGTTTCAGCGTTTTCTTTGGCTGTTGCCCCGGCATCCACATGCGCTTCGTGGAAGGGCAGGCCAAGCTGGCCGGCAAGCGCGCGGGCAAAGGCCAAGTCGCCGTCGGCCTCCTCGCCGCGCAATCCGTGGTGAAGATGGGCGACGTGGAGCACCAGGCCCAGCTCACCACTTCTCTCCGCCAAGGCGCGGAGCAGGGCCACGGAGTCGGCGCCGCCGGAGAGGCCCACTGCCAGCCGGAGTCCGGGCCGAAGCAGCGACACATCGATGGACAGCCTGGGGCGCATTTCAAAATGATAAGGCGGCGATGAGCATCCTGCCTGGGGAAATTACCGTCTGGGGTTGCCGCGCGGTAACGGCTCAATTTGATTCTGCTACCTCGCAAGCCCCGTTTTCTTCGCTGGGATCTGCCTTTCAAGCACAGAAATCTGTCCGGCCAGATCATCCTCGCGATGCGCCATAGTTAACGTCTGGCCATTCTCGGAGAGCGACCAGTGGTCTTTAAAATAGGCCATCCGGCTGGGCAAATTCATCCGCGACTCAATCACAAGTTCCGTTTCATGCCACCAGGCGCGAGTCTGGGCCACGGCGTTGCCTATCGAGTTAGTGGTTTCAGCGCCGATTTCATAGGTAAACGTCATTTGCTGCTCCGAACCACCAGCGAGGATAACGATAATCTGCTGAACAAGGATCGGCTCTCGATGGTCGATGATCATCCGGGTCCGTTCCGGCGCAGGACCGAGCAGGATGCTTTTCTGAAAACTGAGTTCCCACAGACCGGTGAAATCCGGTTGCGACTTCGCTGGCATCATGCGTGGCCTTTCCAACGTTTGAATCTGACCTTCATCGCTCGAATGTCCCATGCGGAATCATAGTCGCCCCAGCCAATGAATGTGGGAAAACAGGGCGACTTTCTGACCGTTTATGCATCACCTGCAACATTCTGCGACCGACGGATGCAAATTCGTTGTATACTCCAACCGATATGCAAGTCTTTGTGATTCTTCCCGCTGCGGGTCTGGGAACCCGGATGGCCGGGCCACAGCCCAAGCAGTTTCTCATACTAGATGGGATCCCCATCCTGATTCATTCGTTGCGCGCTTTTGCCGCGGTGGAGCGGGTGACGGCGATCTGTGTGGCCGTACGCAAGACGGAGATAGAGCGCGTCCAGGCGCAGATTGCCGAGTACGGATTTGCCGGCAAAGTACGCGTGGTGGAAGGCGGCGACTGCCGTCAGGAGTCTGTCTCTCATGCGCTGGCTGCTTTGCCTGCCGAGTCCGACGATGTTGTTCTGGTACACGACGCCGTTCGGCCACTGATTGACGCGGCCACCATCGATCGGACCATCGACGCGGTTCTGGAACATGGGGCGGCTATCGTGGGATTGCCTGCCGTGGATACTATCAAACAGGTGGAGCGGACCGCGCACGGAGCGCTGATTACATCCACTATTCCGCGCGAGTTTATTGTGCAGGCGCAAACGCCGCAGGGCTTCCGCGTAGGCCTATTGAGGAAAGCCTTTGACGAGGCCACGGCGGACGGATTTATAGGCACCGACGAGGCCTCGCTCCTGGAACGTGCCGGTCATCCGGTGGCCGTTGTTCACGGTTCTCCGGTGAATCTGAAGATTACCCAGCCGGGCGATCTGGAGTTGGCTGAGTTTTATCTGCGCCGGCGCGCCCGCTCATAGCGGAAACCAAGCAGGAACAGGCAAGGGAATCATGGAAACAAGGATCGGATTTGGCTACGACTCGCACGTCTTCAAAAAGGGCCTGCCGCTGCGCATCGGCGGAGTCACGCTCAAACATCCTGAAGGTCTGGTAGGCCACTCCGACGGCGACGTGCTGCTGCACGCCGTGACCGACGCCCTGCTGGGTTCCATCGCCGCCGGCGACATCGGCTGTTTCTTTCCGCCCGGCGACCCGCGTTGGAAAAACGCCGATTCGGCTATCTTCCTCAACCTGGCCGTGGAGACGCTGCAACGCGCCGGCTACCGCATCGTGAACATTGACACCACGCTGATTCTGGCCAAACCCAAGATCGGACCTGTCTCTGAGGAGTTACGCGCCCGCGTCGCCGAACTTCTGGGCCTGGGCACGGACCAGGTCAGCATCAAAGCCAAGACCCCGGAGGGCCTGAACCTCGACCACGTCGCCCAGTGCCACGCCATCGCCC
Organism: Occallatibacter sp.; assembly: GCA_050013195.1. GTDB lineage: Bacteria > Acidobacteriota > Terriglobia > Terriglobales > Acidobacteriaceae > Telmatobacter. The sequence continues at coordinate 6,353 of JBEKFS010000026.1, read as the reverse complement.
TGGTGGAGCGCGTGATTGAACCGGACGAGCTGAAGAGCATGAGCGCCGTGATCGCGAGCGAGCGCCAACTGGAAGACGTAGTCGATGACCTGCTCAGCTCTGTCCACGGAGTGCCGAAAAAGCGCGGCAACCCGGAGTACGATCCGGAGGAGATTCCGTAGGGCAGGGAGCAGGGGGCCAGTAGGCAAGTTTGACAGGAGAATTCTGACCACGAAAAAGGATTGCGAATTTCTCCTTTTGGCTGTATCTTTGCTGCGAGTTCTAATCTCGTTTCTGGAGTGTTCTGTATGCAATATCTCGCATTTTTCCTGCTGGATTCTAATCCGACAGCTGCAATCGTGGCCTTGATGGCGATTATTCCCATCATCATCCTGGTTTGCCTTCTCATCATCATAATTCCCTTCTGGTTCATCCTGAAGAAGGCGGGCTTCTCGCCCTGGCTCACCCTGATCAACATTATTCCCTTGGGCAATCTGATTCTGATCTACGTGCTGGCCTTCGCTGAGTGGAAGGTTGTGCCTGCGCCTCCGCCTGTCTGGCAGCAGCCGCCGTATCCGCCGCAGCCGCCTCAGGCCTGAGACGGTCACGTCCGCCGAAGATGAAGCGCTGACGGTGCCGCGATTGGTAACATAGTAATCACGATGCCTGATTCGGCTCCCTCTGTAACCAAGGCTCCCCGTGTTCGTTTTGCGCCCTCGCCCACCGGCTACCTGCACGTGGGCGGGGCGCGTACATTTATCTTCAATTGGCTCTATGCCCGCCACAACCACGGAACCATGGTGCTGCGACTGGACGACACAGACGTCGAACGCAACACCGAGGCCAGCGTCCAGTCTATTTTCGAAGGCCTGCACTGGCTGGGTCTCAGCTGGGACGAAGAATACAGGCAATCCGAGCGCCTTGCCCTGCACCGCCAGCAGGCCGAAGCGATCTTCGCCAGGGGCATGGCTTATCGCGACTTCACCCCAGCTCACTCGGAAGCGGACGAGCATTCCTCCGCGCAAGGCGCCTGGCTCTGCAATCCCGGCATGCGCGAATTGTCCAGGGAAGAGAGTGACCGCCGCGCCAATTCTGGAGAATCGTTTGCCCTCCGCTATCGCGTTCCGCGAGGCCAGGGCAGGACTTTGAGCTTTGTTGATAGTGTCTACGGAGAGCAATCCAAGCTAGCCGACGAGGTCGAAGACTTCGCCCTTCTGCGTTCTGACGGCATGCCGACTTATCACCACGCCTCCTGCGTCGACGACGCCGATCTCCGCATCACACACATCGTCCGCGGCCAGGATCACCTGACCAACACCTTCAAGCACCTGCTCATCTTCGAAGCCCTCGGCGCGCCGCCGCCCCAGTTCGTCCATCTGCCTCTGCTCGTTGCGCCGGACGGCGCCAAGCTGTCGAAAAGGAAGCATGGCCCCGTCGTCAGCGTGACCACTTATCGTGACGCTGGCTTCCTGCCCCAGGCCTTCATCAACTTCTTTTGCCTCCTCGGCTGGTCGCCCAAGGACGACCGCGAGTTCCTCACAATCGACGAGCTTACTGCCGCTTTTACTTTCGAGGCCGTCAACCGCTCCAACGCCGTAATCAATTTCACGGAGGAAGACCCCTTCGACCCGAAAGCCGTCTGGCTCAATGCCGAGCATATCCGCGCCTTGACGTTCGAGGAGCTCAGCCCCCTGCTTCAGCCTTTTTTCGAGCATGCGGGCTTCCATCCATCGCCGGAAAAGCTTCTCGCCGTAACCCCACTCATCCGCGAGCGCATCAAGCTCCTCGGTGAAGCCCCCGCCGCCGCCGACTTTTTCTTCCTCCCCGAACTCGCCCCATACGATCCAGCTGAATTGATCCCGCCCAAGGGTGGCGATGCCGCGATGGCACGCCGAGTTCTCCAGCACGCGCTCGAAGTTCTACCCGCCGTCAAGTTTGATCACGATTCGCTTGACAAAGCACTGCGCGAGGCCGCCGCCTCGCTCGGACTCAAAGCCGGTCCAATGTTTCAGCCCATCCGCGTCGCCGTCTGCGGACGCAAAAACGCGCCGCCGCTCTTTGAAACCATGGTTGTCCTCGGCCGCGACGTCTGCCTCGCTCGCATCCGCCAAGCCATAGCCAGCCTTCAATCGCTAAAATAACTACAGTCCGCCCGTACAGAAGGAATCGCAGAATGACCAACGCAAATCCGGAAAGCCAAGCCGCCACTCCCTCCAACTTCCTCCGCGACATGATCGCCGAGGATGTGCGCACCAAAAAGTTCGGCGACGCCGTCATCCAGACCCGTTTTCCTCCCGAACCCAACGGCTACCTGCACATCGGACACGCCAAGGCCATCTGCATTGACTTCGGCCTGGCCGACGAGTTCGGCGGCAAGACCAACCTGCGCTTCGACGACACCAATCCCGAAAAAGAAGAACAGGAGTACGTCGATTCCATCATGGAAGACGTGCGCTGGCTCGGCTTCGACTGGGAGCGCCTCTGCTATGCTTCGGATTATTTTGGCCAGCTCTACGAGTGGGCTTTGCAACTAATTAGGGCCGGCAAGGCCTACGTTGATGACCTCTCCGCCGATGAGATTCGCCAGCACCGCGGCACCCTCACAGAGCCCGGCAAGGACTCGCCCTATCGCACCCGGACAGTCGAAGAAAATCTCGACCTCTTCACCCGCATGAAGGCCGGCGAGTTCCCCGACGGGACACGAGTTTTGAGAGCGAAGATCGACATGGCGTCACCGAATTTGAATATGCGCGATCCGGTCATGTATCGCATCCTGCACGCTTCGCATCAGCGCACCGGCGACCAGTGGTGCATCTATCCGATGTACGACTATGCTCACGGTCAGTCGGATTCCATCGAGAGGGTCACCCACTCCATGTGCACTTTGGAATTTGCCGACCACCAGCCGCTCTACCGCTGGTATATCGAGCAGCTCGGCATCTTTCCTTCGCAGCAGACCGAGTTCGACCGCCTCAACATCACCTACACCATGCTCAGCAAGCGCAAGCTCCTCCAACTCGTGCAGGAAAAGCGCGTTCACGGCTGGGACGATCCGCGCATGCCCACCCTCTGCGGAATTCGACGCCGCGGCTTTACCCCGGAAGCTATTCGCACCTTCGTCGCCCAAGCCGGCGTCTCGCGGACCAATGGCAGCACTGATATAGAAATGCTCGAGCACTTCCAGAGAGACGACCTTAACCGGAGAGCCCGCCGCGCCATGGCCGTTCTGCATCCTCTCAAGCTGGTCATCGACAACTACCCCGCCGGCCAGTCGGAGTTTGTCGAGGTCGCCAACAATCCGGAAGACCCGTCAACTGGCACGCGACAGGTGCCCTTTTCCGGCGAAATCTTAATCGAGCAGGACGACTTCCGAGAGATTCCGCCACCGAAGTATTATCGCCTGTCACCGGGTAAAGAGGTCCGCCTGCGCAACGCCTACTACATCACCGCCCAGAGCGTGGTGAAAGATGCGGAGGGCAACATCGTCGAGGTGCACTGCACTTACGATCCGGCCACGCGTGGCGGCAACTCTCCCGACGGCCGCAAGGTCAAGTCCACCATGCACTGGGTTTCGGCCGCCCACGCCATCTCCTCTGAAATTCGTCTCTACGGCAACTTGTTTGCCAAGGCAGACCCCTACGATCTCGCTGAGGGCCAGGACGTTCTCGACAATCTCAACCCCAACTCGCTCGAGATTCTCAACGGAGCCAAGCTGGAACCTTCTCTTGCCAACGCCAAAGTTGAGGACCGCTTTCAATTCGAGCGCGTCGGCTACTTCTGCCTCGATCCCGACTCGACACCGGGCAAGATGGTCTTCAACCGGACGCTCGCACTGAAGGACTCCTGGGCCAGGATCGAAAAGAAAACCGGCACATAAAAGGGCGCAATTTTAGGGCCAAACGCGCAACAAGAGCCTTTACTTAGAAGTAGAGGTTTTTTGCGTGAAATGGGGTTATTTGGGAAGCGAATTAAGGCGGTTTGTGTGTAGATATGCGTAGTGTGAAGGTCGTTTGGGGGAGATTTGTGGTATCCCCGGTCCCCAAATGCGAGGGACCGGGGGCACCCGCTTTGAGTTTCTCTCAATAAGTGCTATCATGATAGCACTGAGGATTGGGGTGAAGATGGCGCAGATTCTGGTTCGCAATCTCGATGACCGGCTCAAGACGCGCTTGCAGCGCAGAGCCAAAAGCCACGGCCACAGCATGGAAGCCGAGGCGCGGGAGATTCTGCGCAACGCGCTGCGGGAAGAAAAGGCTCCGGCGGTCGGCTTGGGGACTGAAATCGCCAACATGTTCCGCGGCGTTGGACTCAGAGATGGAGAAGAGATCCAGGAGATTCGTGGCTTCACTATGGAAATACCGGACTTTGAGTCATGATTCTGCTCGATACGAACGTGATCTCGGCGCTCATGCGAGATACTTCTGACCCGGACGTCATTCGATGGCTCGACCTCCAGCCGAGCACATCGATATGGACAACCTCGATCAATGTATTCGAGACTCGCTACGGCCTCCAGATCATGCCGGCAGGGAAGCGTCAAGCCACAATGATGGCGCTTTTCGAACGCGTGCTCACCGATACGATCCAGGGACGCATCGCGCTCTTCGATTCCTCGGCAGCCGAACACGCGGCAGACCTGGCGGCCGATTGCAAGAGGAGAGGCCGCCCGCGTGATACACGCGACACCATGATCGCCGGAATCGTGCTCGCCTCTCATGCTAAGCTCGCCACGCGCAACGTCAAGCACTTCGAGGAGATTGCATCTTCGTTGGTGAATCCGTGGGAGGGGTAAAGGCAGGGAATAGGGAATAGGGAATAGGTAATAGAAGAGCCGGCTGGTTGAGGGTCGTGCTATCCCAGGTTCTAAATGCTGGATAAAGGGATACCAGGCGTCCCGAAAATCCAAAAGTGGATTGTTGTGGTAATGAAACCTTGCCTCACCCTAGAATTAGTCAGTGAGGCTCTTCGATATGGAGCAATCCAGCAATCTGACGGTGCCAGAAATTCCCCCAGAGATTTTTTCGCTCAATTCGATCTTGGTCGCGTGCAGCGGCGCAGACCGCTTCGTTGACGGCCTTGAATTTGAGACCACCGAAGCGCAGCGCAAGGGGCTGCTAGAGCAATTTATCTTCTTTCATCATTTCATGGCGCTTGACGCAGTATCTTACGTCGTTCGGGATACCAAGCCGTATCGCGAATACTGCGAGAGGATGGTGGCCGCAATACATCCAGAGATTAGCTTCCCATCCTACGAATCTGTCGGTTTGGCACCTCTGCACCATTTCTCAGACAAGGATCGGGCTGGAGCGATCAAAGACTGCTTCTTTAGCGTAGGCAATATCAGCATTTGCATGGCGCAGGACCTATATCTCGGGCGAAGGCCCTTCAAATCCGAACTCGAAATAATGGGACGGCGCTCGGTTCGAGACTTGACGCGATGGGATTCGGACGCTCCGAACACTATGCAATATTTCTGTGCCGCGTTCATTGCGCGGCTCACCCTCGCGCTGGATGCGAGAGATCGTCGTGACTTCTTTACGTTCGCCGAACTGCCGGGCTGTGCATTCGCTGAGACTAGTGCGTCATTCAAGTTGTACGTCGGGCTTCTGGGCGGTGAGGTTTTGCCAATGAGTGACAGCCCACGGGAAAACAAACCTCAGGGTGTGAAAAAGGGGTGGCTGTCGCGACTGATTGGTTAGCCAGTACATCTCGCATATGGAAATATGGTGTATTAGAGACATTCCGAGCATTTTTGTGTGGCAGCGGTTCATCTTAATATGTTGTAGTTCTTATTGAGAGTGATTGCAAAGATAGGAGGAGCAAGTATGCTGCTTGATGAAGAATTTCAGGGAAAGAATAAGCCGGATGCACAAGAGAAGGTTAAAGAAAAGGCTCTTTCTCGTCGGCAAAGACCTGATCGGCATCGGAAACCGCCGCTGCGCAAACCCCGCTTAAAAAACGGTCGAGTGTAGCAACGGTAAAGCAATAGGTATTAGAAAATCGTGGAACGCCGGGTGCCACAGGTCTCGCTTCTGAGACCGGGAATCCCCTCCTCCAGTGTGGCGAGAACTGCGACATGCCGCGCATCACCTCCGAGGCTAAAGCCATCGTTGATTCGGTTGACGTCATGCGGGGGTTAAAACCCCCGCCTCCCTCCGGAACAACTTCCCGCAGGAGCTATTAGTTCCAGCATTCATATTGTTTTTGCGCCGTCCCGACGGGACTCCGTGATGAACTTATGGAATCTCTTTTCCCCACGCTGAAGCGCGGGGCTAATAACCATTGCGCCTACGGCGCGGGTAACGTAGACAAACACAGCGCCCGCTGTCACCGTTCCGTTATGCTGGTGAGGATGGTTCTTTGATGGAACGCGA
>JBEKFS010000025.1:0-28638 GCA_050013195.1 Occallatibacter sp. | reverse complement strand
CTGTCCAGCCGTCCACGCACCGACCCGTCATAGACCGTGGAGCCAATGCGCACCACCGTTCCGCCGAGGATGGATGTGTCCAGCTTGAAGCTGGCCTGAATCTGCGCGCCGGCCAGTTTGCCCACCCCAGCCACCAGGCCGGCGCGGTCATTTTCGCCGAGTTCGCGCGCGGTCACAATCTCCACCGAACGCACGCCTTGCCGCTCCTGCATCTCCACGCGATATGCCGCCGCCACATCTTTCACATCGCCAATGCGGTCGTTCTTGATCAGCACCGCCAGCAGGTTGCGCAGTTCTTTCCGGAGCTTCAGCTTCACGTTCATCTTGTCCAGAACCGCAATCTTCTGCGGGACGGCAACGGCCGGATTGACAAACAATTCTCTCAACTCGGCGCTCTCGTCCCAGGCGGCAAGAAAATCATCCAACTGCCGGTCCAGCACCGCTGTGTCCAGTTTTTCCTGGGTCACCACGTCAGCAAAGGCGCGGGCATAACGTGCAACAAAGATTGCCATCTACTTCCGCCCTCCCTTCGGTGATGCCGTCACGGCCGTGTCGCCCAGAAACTCGGCAATCAGCGCACGGTCGGTCTCCGGCGTGATCGCCAGCTGCTCGACGGCCTGTTCAATGGCCAGATCCGCGGCAAAGTTGCGCAGTGAGCGCCGTGCCTGCGCCGCCGAGGCTTCCATCTCCTGTGCGGCGGCGGCCACGATGCGCTCGCTCTCTTCCTTGATTGTGGACTTGATGCGCGCCTCGTCCTGCTGGCTTTCCAGTTCGACTTGAGAGCGAATCTGCGCAATCTCCCCGTCGAGCCCGGAGAGCTTGGCTTCAATCGCGCTCAGCCTTGCGTTGGCGTCTTCGGTCACTTTGCGCGCCGATTCGATCTCCGTGTGCACCTTTTCCGAGCGGGTGCGAAGCATTTTGGGCAACATGCGGAAGAGTGGAATTCCGATTGCCAGCACGATGATGGCGAAGTTGATGCCCTCGAAGATGCGTGCCGTAGTCTCCACATCCAGATGCAGCATTCGGGCCATTGTCCGCACTATGGGAGCGTGCAGGTAGACGTCGTTCGAGTCCGCCTCGTTTTTTTGTGTCTCTTCGGGTTTTGCAGCCTCGGGCCTGGCCGCTTCACTGGTTACTGAAGCCGACGGCTGGGCCGCGGGAGCGGTGGTCTGGGCCGTAACGAGTACGGGCGTGGACAGCCCGACGGCAACAAGCATCATTAAAAGAAAAATGCGAAAAGCGGGAGGTGAAAAACGCCTTGCCTGCATGAAATCTCTCAACGGGAACCCCCGGCGGCCATGGGCAGCACGGCGCGCACCACCTGCCGCGCCAAATCTCCAGCGGAGGCCTGAATGGCCAGCCTGGCCTGCGCGGCCTCGGCTTCCAGCGCCGCCTTGGCCTGGCTTACCTTCTGTCCGGCTGCCTTGCGAGCGGCATCCAGGGCCGCGTCGCGCTCGGCATTCCACTGCTTGATTCGCGCCTCGCGCGCCTTGAAGACCTCGCCACGCGCCAGGCGCAACTTGTCCGCATACTCGCCTGCCAGTTCCTCGGCTTGGGCGATGGCCTGCTGGGCCTTCTCCTGTGCGCCTGCGGTGCGGGCGTAGCGCTCCTTCAGCGTGGCAGTCAGAGGCCCCTGTACCAGAAACTGGTACGCCAGAACCAGCACGGTGAAAAGCAATATCGTGGGAATCGCGCTAAGCAGAAACGTCCCGAGTTGTTGAATGATCAATTCCATGCGTATTTAGCTAGTCCAGCTTGTTCTTGGTGATCTGTTTTCCAGGCGGTCTAATGAGCCTCTCGCGCGCGGGTGAACACTTTTTTGTATCAGGAGCGAACCGTCAAGTCAACGAATCTGGCCCCGATTTCAGGACTTCCGTGACGACGGTCACTATTTGGGAAAAGTGTTCAAAATAGAACTTGCTTTTGTCCAAATTTAGCCTAGACTGAGGTTATCACCTAGACCCGGTCCAGGGTCCAGCGGGCGACCGGCTTCGGGAAGTCTTTCCACTCCCGGAGTCGGCTGCCCGCTTCTCCATTTTTAGGCTGTATTTCTTCCCGCAAATAGCCTGTTTTCGCTGACAATTTCCTACGGTTTGGCAGCCGGTTTGCCTGCCGTCAGCAGCCCCTGCGCGCGCAGCCAGTTCTCCAGCAGGTTGGGCCACTGGTCCAGAACGGCGTCGCCCTTGCCCAGGCCCACGCCATGCGGTCCGTTGGGGAAGAAGTGCGCCTCGGAAGGAACGCCTGCCTTGACCAGCGCCTCATAAAACCGCAGGCCCTGCTCCACCGGAACCGACTGGTCGTTGAAGGTGTGGTAGAGAAATGTGGGCGGCGTCTCCCTGGTCACAGCTAGCTCCGGCGAGTATCCGGTCTTCAACGGGTTACACCGCTCCGCGCCGAAATCCTTCTTGCAGCGGTCCATGTAGCGGGGATCGGACTCGGAAAGAGCGCCGATCCACGGATAGCCCAGCACCAGGTAATCCGGGCGGCTGGAGACGCGCTCAATGGGGTCCTCGGCATCCGGTTTTCCGGCCACATATTGAGTCGCTGTCAGCGCCGCCAAGTGGCCGCCGGCTGAGAAGCCAATCACCACAATCCTGTTGGGGTCGATCTGGTACTCCCTGGCCCGCGCCCGCACCGTCTGCACGGCTCTGCGCGCGTCCAGCAGCGGAACCGGCAAAATGTAGCCGTGCGAGGCCAGCCGGTAGCTCAGAACGAAGGCGCGAAAGCCGCGCGTGGTAAACCAGTCCGCCACCTGCCGCCCCTCATGATTAGCCGCCAGATGCAGATAAGAGCCGCCCGGCAAAACCACTACCGCCGAGCCGTTGGCCTGGCCATGCGCAGGCTCAAAGATAGTCAGCGTGGGCGTGTCTTCGCAGGCTTTTCCCTTGGCTTCTGGGGCGTCTCCCGGCCACAGACGGATGGTCTGGATGCCCAAAAAATCATTATTGGTGCCCGCCACCGCGCAGGGCTCTGTTTGCGCCTGCGCCAGCCCCAACGCCAGCAAAGTCACGGCCAGGATTGCAAAGAATCGTCTCATCGGAAACCTCACAATAGTTCGCGCCGATTATACAGTCTGCGGGATGCTCGCGTGGCCGAAGATTTGGCTGTTTTCCAACCCGGCAAGCAAAATCGCTCCCCTGAAACACTGAAAACACCCCAATAAAATGGGTATACTGTGCCGATAAAGATTTACGAGGGTGCGGCTGGCCCCTAATTCTGAAGGAGTTCTCTATGCGCCTTACAGTCCGCTGCTTTCTGCTTTCTACCGTCCTCCTCCTGCCTTTCACCGTCTCTTGCCGCTCGGCGACTTCCATCATGTCGGCCATTACGTGGACTACGCACAACGATCCGGCAGGCTTCTCGGTCGACATGCCCGCTGGATGGAGCGTGATCGCCGACTCCTCACAAGGGCGCATCAAGATGCACGGAGCGCGAGGCGAGCAGGTCGTGATCTGGCCCATCTTCATTGAGCAGAAGCAATTGAACGCCTCCGGAGCGGCCCGGCTGGTGATGCAATTGGCGCGCCGCCTGGATAGCAGCCTCGTCTGGACTCCCGCAAATGCTTCGGGCAATGCGGCGCGCGTTGTTTCCAAAGGGGCTCAGCGCAGCGGCGCCACGTTACTCACCTGGTCCAACACCCCTTCCGGCGCGGCCGTTACCCTCTATGCGTTGGAAGCTCCGCCCGATGTCTATGCCTCTTCGGCAAACACCTTTACCCGTATACTTCAAAGCTTTCGTGGATCGCCGGACAATGCGACCCGCCAATCCGGCGGGCACGCCGGCACCGGGCCCATCACCTATGTCAATTGGAAGGACCCGCAGGAAGGCGCATTCACGCTTCAAGTGCCACGGGGATGGCAAGTGGTGGGAGGCGCCTATCACTTGACCGCCACCGACGTTCGCAGCGCCGTCACCATGATCTCGCCTGACGGGCAGATGCGCATCTTCTTCGGGGACTCGAATATCGGCGGGTTCATTGAGCCCTCGCAAATGCTCGCCTATGCGGGAATGCGCGAGGGCGGCCTCTACGGCCTGGGTGACGGCAGCCAGTTGGAGATTCGCCGCTTTATAACCGGGGCGCAATTCGCGCGCAACTACGCGCAAAACCGGTTTGCTCAGCAGTGCTCCAGCATGCAGGTGCAATCCGGTGGCGACCGCCAGGATCTGACATCCACTTTCCTGCAATCGGCCCGCGCCGAGGGCATGACCAACGCGCGGCTCACCGCTGGCGACGCCGTCTTCACTTGCGCAGGCAAGGGCGGGCAGTTGCAGGGACATGTTTTTGCCGCTACCTTGTATCCGCTGCCCGGCCGCTCCACAATTTGGCAACTCTACCGGCTCTACGGTTATATTGCCGCGCCCCAGAGCCAGCAGGCAGCAGATAGCATCGTTCAGCAGGTGATGCAATCCTTCCGCGTCGATCAACAATGGCGGCAGCGCGCCGATCAAATCGCCAACAACGCCGTGCAGCAGGACAACTACCGCTCCCAGCAGATTCAGGCTCGCGCCCGTGCGGCCATTCAGGAGAACCAGCGGCAAACCAGCGAAATGATTGTCAAGGGATACGAACAGCGCTCCCAGGTCTATGACGAAATCTCCCGCCGGCGAGAAAACTCCATCCTGGGAACCACCGATGTCATCGATCCGGTCAGCGGCTCGCAGTACAAAATCGACAGCTATTCCAACTACCACTGGATGAACAACCAGGGCGCAATCGTAGGCAACGACACAGGCGCCAACCCCGGTTACGGCTGGCACGATCTGGTCACCTTGCCTTGAAGGAGGCTTGTAATGAATACGCGAAGTATAGTCACTGGCATTATTGCCGCGCTGTCTTTAGTGCTGATCACCGTGCTACCGCTAGTGCGCTCAAAGAATCACGTCGAAGCGCAGAGCTCAAATGCTCCCCTCTTCTTTATGCAGCCGCCAGAAATCACTATCGGCGTGTCCGGCCACCCCTTCCACGCGACCGTCACAGCTGATTGGAATCTATCTGAGCCGAGTGGTAAGGCATTTAGCACCGAGGAAGAGGGGAACGTCTGGCGAGACGAAGCCGGCGATGTGAGGGTGGAAGGCGCAAGGACGCGCAATGGGCCTACTCCGGCTCAGCCTCCTACTTTCAATGTTCTGTTTTTGGCATCGAATGGGACAATGCTTAGCTGGAAGAATGGGACTACGAACGTGATCTCTTTCCGCAATTCAAATTTGAATAACTCGAATCACTTTTTCGAAAACATGGCTGTCCCGAAAGTATTCAATTATTCTCGCTCCTCTTTATATAACTGCCGGGAGGATGGAGTTGAGTGTGTCACTGAGCCTCTTGGGGAGCGAGACGTTGAGGGAATTCGGGTGAAAGGGACGCGATACAAGGAAACAATACCCGCCGCATCTCTGGGAGCTAAGCAGGACATTGTTATTACGAGAGACTTGTGGACCAATCCGGAGATGAACATTGTCCTGATGATTCAAGGCACGGATCCTGTGTCTGGGAACTTCACGATGCGACTTTCAAATGTTTCAAGTGGGCCTCAGGATAAAAGCCTGTTTCAGATTCCTCAGGGCTACAAAGAGAAAGACATCACACCACCTTCCGGGTTTATTCCGCGACCTCATATGTAGGAATTAAAGGTGTGTTTAGGTGAAATATTGTCAGCGAAACGGAGGCAGCGGTTGGAGTAGCTCGGGCACGTGGCCCATGTTGAACCACAAATGAATGGGCACCTGGGATACACGAATCCTGGCCTATCTTCCCTGACCTAATATTTATTTTCAAAATCTTGCTGATAATTAAGTAGTAAACATCGACTTAAACTCAACAGAATGAATATGTTCCACGTGGAACATATTCCGTTGTAACCCCTTGATTCTGTTCAAAACGGGTCTCCCCAAAAGACGATTTTGGTGGGTAGCCCAGGTCGGACCACAAATGAACGGGTGCCCCCGGTCCCGATCTTGGGACCGGGGAAGTAAAAATTCATGCGGTCAAAGTTCTATTTCCCCGCGCCGCTGATGAACCCCGCCAGGTCGCTTTTCAACTGCTTCAGCGCATCGACATTCAGATAGATCATGTGCCCTGATGGGTAGTAGCCAAACTTCACGTTGCCACGCAACTCCGGCTCCAGGTTCATGTGCGCCAGGTCGAACTCGGTGCCAAAGAACGGCGTGGCCAGGTCGAAGTATCCGTTGGCCGAGAAGACCTTCAGGTGCGGATTCTTGCGTATCGCGCTGGCCAGGTCCGCCGCCACCCATGGCTCGGATTGCGTCTGCCCGAAGGGCCCCATTCCCGGTCCGCCGCTGGTGGGCTTGTGCTTCCAGTCCCACTGGCCGATCGAGTCGGCGCTGGGCCGGTAAGTGTCGGTCGATTCGTATTTCAACTCCCGCTCAAGATAATCGTGCAGCGCGGCAACAAAAGCTCCCACGATGCCTGTGTCGGAGGCGTCGTAGCTGGGCGCTTCGCCGGCTGCGTCCACGTCCACGCCCTCAAAGCGCATATCGTAACGGCCCAGCGTCTTGCGGTCGTCGCGCAGCACTTCTTTTCTGAATCTTGTGGGCGAGATGCGCAGATTGGCCTCCTTCACGTACTCCACGCTCAGGCCCGTCAGCCGGCTAACCTCCTTGGCCACGGTATCCAGTTGCGCCGCCGGAAGATTGTGCCCCGCAAACAGAGCCTGCGCGTAAGGCCCGGCGGCAAAGACGCGCGCCTGCTCTACCCAGGCAGCCAGGTCAGCCGGCTTGTTGGGAATCTTGTTGAAGTACCACGCAGCCGCCGCATAGCTGGGAAGGTTGGAAATAAATACCGTGTCGTAGCCCCCGGCGCGTACGCCGTAATTCAAGATCGAAGAGATCAGCACCACGCCATTCAACTGCACACCGTCGTTGCCCAGCATGTCGGCCAACGCCGCCGAACGCGTTGTCCCATAAGATTCGCCAATGAGAAACTTCGGCGAGTTCCAGCGCTGGTTCACATTCAAATATCTCTGGATAAAGCGGTCAAAGGCGTGCAAGTCCTGATCCACGCCAGTAAAATCCTTAGCCGTCCCCTTGCCCACGGCGCGCGAGTAGCCGGTCAGCGGCGCGTCAATGAAAACTAAATCACTTTTGTCCAGCAGCGAGTACTCGTTCGGCACCAGCTTGAAAGGCGGTCCCGCAGTTGCGTTGGGGCTGTCGGTTGCAATGCGCACCGGCCCGAACGAGCCCATGTGCAGCCACAGCGAGGCCGAACCCGGCCCGCCGTTGTAAAGAAAGCTCAACGGCCGCGTCTGCGCGTCCGCACCGTCCAGCGTATAGGCCACGTAGAAGATGCTGCCGTAGGGCTTGTCCTCCTCGTCGCGGATGAGCAGCGTACCGGCTGTCGCCGTGTACTTCAGCGTTTTTCCGCCCAGCGCCAGTTCATGGTGCGTGGCCACGGTCTTCTCCGGCGGAATGGGCGTCGTCGCATCCTTCTCCTTGTCGGCGTCTTTGTCTTTATGCGTCTCCGTGCCCGGCGCCGTCGTCGGCGTCGGCGCGGCATTCCGCACCTCCTGCGCCCGCAGCAGGGCAGGGGAGAGGAACAACGAAGCCATGGCGACCAGCAGGACTACGCCATACCGATAAGCTGTTTTCATCTGTAAAAACCTCCAGAACGGATAAGTCAGTCTAGCATTGCGTTGGCATTGCCTTCGAGCGCCGTGCAGTCCTGTCACTGATCCCTGATCCCTGATCTCTGATCTCTGATTTACAGCCACATCTCCGTGTGCCCTGTGCTGCACTTCGCAGCCTGCGCGGTCAATTCCTCCGCCAGCCCAAAACCGTAGCGCGCAAAGTAATAAGCCGCGCCATGCACCCGTTCCTGCAAAACGCCGCCGGGAGTGAGTGCCTGGCAGACAGACTCAGCCTGGCGCATGAGCGCCTCCTCGCGTTGCAGTTGGAAGTTAGCCGTTAGACGCCGCAATCGGCTCATCTGGTAGCGCATCTTGCTGGCCGCAGTTTCCGCCGACCGACTCAGCCCGGTATCCAGCGCGTGCATCCACTCCAGCAATGCAGAAAGCTCGGCCTCCAGCGCCGTCCCCGCGCTGGAAAGCTTCCTTTTTCCCTCCTCCGGCAATGCTTGAGAAGCCAGCAATTGCGCCATCGACGAGGCACTCACGCCGAAGACCCGCTCCAGCGTCAGCCCGTGTTTCTTGAGCAGCTCGCCGATCCTCGGCTCCACCAGCGTGGCGGAAAAACGCGGCAACGCCGGCGTCGCTCGTCCCAGAATCCGCTCGTACAGCACGGCGGACTGGGCAAAGTAGGCAATCTCCGCCGGTCCTCCCACAATGGCCGAACTCGATAGTAGAAAATCCTGGAAAACCGGCCGCAGCAGCGCCGAGGGCGAGATTCGTTCCGGCTCGGCGTCCAGAATCCCAACCATATCATCCATAGAAAAGCTCTTCCGCCCCGCCTGCCATAGGCCATTCGGCTCCTGTGCGCTCGGGGTTAGCCGTTTGAGCGCCAGCCGGGCGCCAGTCCCTTCGTCGATGAGAAACAGCAGGCTGGATTGCGGCCCAACAGCTACCTGCGCGTGATAGCCGCCGGCTTCCAGTTCACGGTTGCGATCCAGCAGCGCACGGTGCAACTCATCGGCGCGCTCCAGAGCCGCTCTCAGCACCGGTGCGCCCATGCGATGGAATGCGCGTCCGCTCGCGTCCAGCACCAACAATCCCTGCGCGGCAAAAACCCTGGAATAAAACTCCGCAAAAGCCTGGGCCAGCGTGCGTCCCGGCTTGTAAGCGCGGGTGAGTACATCCAGGGCCTCGGAGGCCCCCAGCAGCTCCGCTGCCTGCTCAACCAGCGGAGTAATCGAGTCGTCCAGCACCAAGCCGCCCACAGGCCGCGCTGCCTCAGGCGCCGCCGCATACGTCAGCTTGCGCAGCTCGCGGCGCGCCGGAAAGACGACGTGGTTAATCTCCGCAAAATCGTGGTCTTCTGTGGCCAGCCAGAATATCGCGGCGTGAGGCCGTCCCGCGGCCGTTGCTACTCGTGCCCGCGCCAGCGCCGCAGCCGCTTTGAAGGGCGTAAACAACGGCCCGCCAAAGATCCCCACCTGCTGTCCGGTGACCACCACTCCCGCGCCGCCGTTGAGAGCCTCGAGCGCCGCCGCGGCAGCCGGCGATGGCGACGGATTCTGCCCTGTTAGCAGCCGCACCAGCTCCGGCCAGTGCGTGGGAACCGCAGGCCGATCCCGCCTGCTCTCGTCCCATGAGCCTGGGGTATAAAACGCCCGCGCCGCAGCCTCCCCGGAGCAGTACTCCAGAAACAGCCGGCTCAGCCCCGGTACAACGGTGATGGGATGGCACTCTGCGCTCAGCAACTCGTTCTCTTCATGCATCGAATCCCACGGCAACCCCGGTCTGCGCGCTTAGAATGAGATTCGGCTCCTGTTAAGGATGCCACGCCGGACCCAATTGATGCACGAGTACGTTTTTCGTTGCGGCATTCCGGCCCGGTTGTGCGTATACTCTGTAACTGGTTGCGCATGTTGTCCAATTGCGCAGCGATAGACCCCGGAGGAGAGACAAGAGATGCCCAAGAAGAAGAAGAAAGCTGCTAAGGCGGCCAAGCCCAAGGCAAAGAAAGCCGCAAAATCCAAAGGGAAGAAAGCCGCAAAGCCAAAAGCGAAAAAAGCCGCCAAGCCCAAGGCAAAGAAAGCTGCCAAAGCCAAAGGGAAGAAGGCTGCCAAATCCAAAGGGAAGAAAGCCGCCAAGCCCAAGGCAAAAAAAGCTCTCAAGGCTAAAGCGAAGAAGCCCAGGGTGAAGAAGGCCCTCAAGGCGCTCCTGCCCGCGGTGGAAGAGAAGGCTGAACTGCTCAGTTCAGAGACGGTTTTCGAGGGGCCACTCTTCCGCGTGCTGCGCGACCGCCTCGTCGAGCCCGGCGGCAATCTGGCTACCCGCGACATCGTTCGCCACAACGGCAGCGTGGTCATCCTGGCCATCGACAGCGCGAAAAACAAGCGCGACCCCTGGGTCGTCGTTGAGCGGCAATACCGCCATGCCGCC
Source organism: Occallatibacter sp. (assembly GCA_050013195.1). Lineage (GTDB taxonomy): Bacteria > Acidobacteriota > Terriglobia > Terriglobales > Acidobacteriaceae > Telmatobacter. The sequence continues at coordinate 18,625 of JBEKFS010000025.1, read as the reverse complement.
AACAGGTTCTTGTGGGAGCTGCCGGCCGGCAAGCTGGAGCTCGGTGAAGACCCACTTCTGGGCGCCCAACGGGAGCTCGCGGAGGAGACCGGCTACCGCGCCAAAAAATGGAAGCCGCTGGTCGAGTACTACGCCAGCCCCGGTTTTCTGGGCGAGTCGATGAAGGTCTTTGTGGCTGAGGGCCTGATCGCCGGCGACACCAATCCGGACGACGACGAACAGATTGCCTTTCGCCTGGTCAGACTCTCCGAGCTGGTCAAACTGATCGAAAAGGGTGCGATTCTGGACGGCAAGACGCTCTCCGCCGTACTACTGTACGCGCGCAGCCTCGCCGGAAAAGGCAAGAAATAGCCAGCATCACAAGGTTCCGCAGGCTGCGTAATACACTCATTTGGCGTTAGGCGGGGGTTTTTAAGCCCCCGCCTAACGCCAATAGAATCAAAGCGGCCTTGTAGGGATGGGTTTCAATCCACCATTGCTCCCATAGAGTCGTTTCAGGTAACCAGCTCGATTTTCACCTTTTACCGCAGCCTGTCCATCTAAACTATCCTTCCCAGCCCGGGCCTTAGGTTACATACCGGCTCCGTCCCATAATGTGCGCTTTTATCAGTATTCCTGCATCTTTCCTATTCTTTTCGCGTCCTTATTCATAGATACATTGCGACGGGCATTCCCTAGCTTTATTGCCCGCCGTATATCACAGGATGTAAGGAAGGCAGGACCCTGTGGCACAGTACAAAGGGAAGGTCAAGTGGTTCAACAACGCCAAGGGTTACGGTTTCATCGGACGTGAAGATGGGCCGGACGTATTCGTCCACTATTCATCGATTCAATTGGACGGATACAAGACGCTGAAAGAGGGCGATGACGTTGAGTTCGATATCGTCCAGGGCCAGAAAGGCGCTCAGGCGGATGCAGTAATCCGTCTAAGGGGCGCTACCCCGAGCGCCACTCCCCCCAGCGCGACCTAGAGGCGCTGAAGACCGGGCGAAACAGCAAGACCGTCACGGCGCGGACGCTTGACGTGTGTTCGTTCTCTTTCCCTTGTCACAATGCGCACTGCTCCCCTCCCCGCACGGCCCCGGAACATCGCCTTTTGTGAAAAACCGCCTCGTTTCCAGAAATATATGCTGGATTTGTGCGCCCGGAGAGATAAGATAAGGGCGCCATGAGCTTACTTAATCAGGAATCCCCGAGAGATATTGACGATGCCGCCCGCGGTGAAGAACTCACCAGGGGCACAACGCACGTGGTCTGGGCCGGCGTAGCCGCAACCCTGCTGGTTACCGTCGCACTCGGCCTTTATGTGCTGGCTACTCAAAAGCCGCCTGTGGTCAGCGGAGAGATTGTTCAGGTCTGGGCTCACCCCAACCACGTCGTGACTTCAGGCATGGACGCCAACGGCTATCCCATGGCCAAACAGAGCTTCGACCAGGTGCTGGTCTTTGCCCGCGTCAAGCTGCGCAACCAGAGCAAAAATCCGCTCATCCTTGAAGATGTGCTGGCCAATATCAGGCAGGCAGATGGCATCCTCTCCGTCTCCGCCGGAAGCTCGGGCCAATACGAGGAGGTCTTTCTCGCCTATCCCGAGCTGGCCGCGCTCCACTCCAACCCGCTTTCGCCCCGTACCACTCTCGAACCGGGGCAGAGCGTGGAGGGCAATACCTTCTGGATTTTCCGCTTGTCCAGGCAGGAGTGGGATGCGCGACAGGATCTGAACTTCACCTTCAGATTCCAGTATCAGGCTAACCTTGTGCTCGCACCCCACACCGCGGTTACAGCATTTCCCGAATAGAACTTATGAGGCCATAATAGCTAAGTGGCTTTTTCCTTAAGAAAAAGCCACCTTTCACTGACTTCAGGAAGTCCACGAGAATTCGGGAAATGCTCTATGGAACAGTAGCAGGAGCCGGCGCGCTCTTGGGCGCCGAAAGGTATCCGCTTACCTGGTTCTTTGAGTTGACCGCATTCACCACTACCTCAAAGAGTTGCGGGTCCTTGCCGCTATAAAACTGCAACGGCTCGTTCACTCCCTTGTTGTTCTTCGGCACGGGCTTGTCATCCGACACTACCGTAAGGCTATAGGTGTACTTCTTGGGGTCGGCCTTGGTCAGCTCCAGGCTCACCGTGCCCACCGGCTTCTTCTGGCCTTTGGTCAGCGTGAACTCGTAGTAGTTCCGGTCGCCTTTGTGCTTGAGCAGTTCCAGCTCATCGTGATTGCGCGCGATCAGGGTGCTGTGGCCGTCCAGATCACCCTTCATCGACTGCAACTGGCTGATCGCCGTGGCCAGATCGCCTTGCGTTTTAGTCAGATCGGTCTTGACGCCGCCCACGTCGGTCTTAACCCCGGAAACATCCGTGGAAAGCCCGCTTACCGCCTGCGCGGTCTGCTTCTGGGCGTTTTCCAGCCGTTGGCTGTCGGCCTGCTCCCGGCGGAGGATCTCCTGTGCGCGCGCATCCATCTGCTTCTGCGTCAGCCCCAGTGACTGGCCCAACTCCTCGTTAGCCACTTTGAGGCGGGCGTCGGTTTCGCGCAGGTCGGCAGCCAGCTTCTTGTTCTGATCCTTGGCCGCATCAATTTCTTTCTGCTGGTTGGTCAGAGTGCCGCTCTGCACGTAGTTCCAGATCAGGCCGCCCACTCCGGCCAGCAGGGCCACGGCGATGGCCGCCAACAACGCGCCTGAATAGCTTCGGGGTGTGTCGTCTAGTACACTCATGTTTTTTACCTTTCTGTGACGGCCCGTCTCGCGGGCCGTTTCTTGTGTAGGGCATCTGCCAGACTGGTTAGACGCCGCTGAAATTCATTTGCTCCCGAAATTCCCGTATCTTGGCCGGGATTTCACCCGGAACGCCAAAAAACGAAGCTCACGCTTCAAGCTCCACGGGGTGAATCTACAGAATATAGAAATATTCCCCCTTGTGCAGGGAAAGCTGCTCGAATTTGTACACTACACGCCTCAATAATGGCTTCTGGGCCGGTTTTCCCTCCGCCTTGTCCCCGCTTTCGTGACAACTATGGAAGCGCTACTATATAAACATCTTTGCAGTACTTTTATGCTGGGGCTATTTCTGAATCTCATGTAAAATTGCCACATCCACTTAAGTAATTACCATAAAGGGAGAAATCGGAAGGCTATGTCGACTGCTGTCGCTGGGAAGGGCTTGGAAGGAGTTGTCGCGGCTAACTCCGGGATCTGCTGGATCGACGGAGAAGCCGGCGTACTCTCCTATCGCGGCATCGACATTCACGAGCTGGCCTTGCATTCCACCTTTGAGGAGACCACCAGCCTGCTGTGGAACGGCATTCTGCCCAATCGGCTTGAACTGCGCGAGTTCCAATCGCAACTGACGCTGGCCAGGGGCCTGGACTATCGCGTCGTCGACATGATGCGCGCCATTCCCACCTCGGCAACCCCCATGGAGGTGCTGCGCACGGCAGTCTCGGCGCTCAGCTTCTACGACGCCGACGAGAAGGACAGCTCACACGACGCCAACGTGCGCAAATGTTTCAACCTGACCGCCCAGATCGCCATGATCGTGGCCATCTACGACCGGCTGCGCAAGGGTTTGGAGATTGTGCCCCCCGACCGCTCCCTGAACCACGCTGCCAATTTCCTGTGGATGCTGAACGGAGTACAGCCCTCGGAAACGGCCGTCAGGACCATGGACCTGGCGCTGGTGCTGCACGCCGAGCACGAGCTGAACGCCTCCACCTTTGCCGCTCGCGTCATCGCCGCCACCCTGGCCGACGTCCATTCGGCCGTCACCGGCGCCATCGGCGCACTCAAGGGGCCGTTGCACGGCGGAGCCAACGAAGGTGTCATGCGCATGCTCTACGAAATCGACAAGGAAGGCGCCGACCCGGTTGAATACGTGAAGAGCATGTTGATGGCCAAACAGAAAATCTCCGGCTTCGGCCACCGCGTTTACAAAACCGAGGACCCCCGCGCCACCCACCTGCGCAAGATGAGCGAGCAGCTCGGCAAGGACGCCGGCGTGCCCAAGTGGTTCGATTATTCCCGCGCCATCGAGCTTTACATCAACGCCGACAAGAAGCTCAACGCCAACGTAGATTTCTACTCCGCCTCCACCTACGCCACGCTGGGCGTCGACATCGACCTCTATACACCCATCTTCGCCATCAGCCGCATCGCCGGCTGGGCCGCCCACATCATCGAGCAGCTCGACGACAACCGCCTCATCCGCCCCCGTGCCGAATATATCGGCCCGCCTTATCCCGCGCCTTACATCCCCATGGAAGAGCGCGGGTAACGTCTCACCCCTGCCGCCTCTTCCACAACTGATAAAGCCCCCACGCGGCCAGCGTGCAGCCGTCGCGAATCACCCCTGAGCGCATCATCTCCTCAAGCTCACCGACGGAAACAGAGCGCACCGCCAGGTCGTGCTCTTCGGAGTCGAGCTTGTTCTCCGCGTGCGTCAGCCCGGTGGCGAGATACACGTGCTGTTTCTGCCTGAGAAAGCCGTAGGCGATCCACAGGTCGCCCAGGTGAACCATCTCCGCGGCTTCCAGTCCGGTCTCTTCCTTCAGTTCGCCGCGCGCCAGGGTTTCGGGAGAATCGATTTCCATCTCCCAGCCGCCCTGCGGCAGCTCCAGCGCCCGCTCCCCGATGGTGTATCGGAACTGCTCCACCAGCCACACCCGCCCCTGATCGATGGGCAGAATGATGGCCGCGTTATGCTTCTCCACCACGCCGTAGATGCCTCGCACGCCGTTGGAGCGCAGAATCTCGTCCTCCCGCACCCGCATCCAGTGATTGCGATAAACCTCGCGGCTGGCTAGCGTGGTAATGGTGCGGCCGGGGTTGGTTGGAACCGGGTTCATACGATCTCCTTCGCGCTACTCTTCCCGCATCCTGTACTGCCGCAGCCGCCCCACCAGCGAGGCCGGTCCGGTTACGGTCAGCCGGACAAAATTGCCTTCGTATTCCCTGCGATGCACCACCATTCCCGCCTCAATTGCCGCCAGCACCGCGCCTTCCTGCTGTGGCACACGCAGCTCGACGTCGATCACCGGGTCGGAGTGCAGCGTGCGATCGATGGCTGCCAGCAGCGCATCCATCCCCTCGCCGGTGCGCGCCGAGACGGCCACCTCGGCACCGGCATCGCTCCGTTCCAGCAGCCCCGCGCGCTCGTGCTCCCCCAGCAGGTCAATCTTGTTCAGCACTTCGACGCGCGGTTTGCCCAGAACTTCCAACTCGTCCAGAACCCGCTCCACCTGCTTCTTTTGTTCTTCACCGTAAGTCGAAGCAGCATCGCGCACGTGCAGCAGCACCTCGGCCTGTTCCACTTCTTCCAGAGTGGCGCGGAAGCTGGTCACCAGCGTGTGCGGCAAATTGCGAATGAAGCCCACCGTGTCTGACAGTAAAACTTTGCGACGGCTGGGCAGTTCGATGGCCCGTAGCTTCGGGTCCAGAGTTGCGAACATCTTTGGCGATTGCAACACCTGCGCGCCGGTCAGTTGATTGAAGAGCGTGCTTTTGCCGGCGTTGGTGTATCCCACCAGCGCCACCGTGGGCACCGGCACCGACTCGCGCCGCCCGCGTTGCTGCTTGCGCACCCGGCGCACCGCCTCCAAATCAACTTTCAGCTTGTCGATGCGGCGCTGGATCCCGCGCCGGTCAGTCTCCAGTTTGGTTTCGCCCGGCCCGCGCGTGCCGATGCCGCCGCCTAGCTGCGACATCGCCTTGCCCTTGCCGGTCAGCCGCGGCAGCAGGTACTCCAGTTGCGCCAGTTCCACCTGCAACTGTCCCTCACGGGTGCGTGCGTGGCGGGCAAAGATGTCCAGAATTAATTGTGTCCGGTCCAAAACCCGGCAGGGCAGCGCGGCCTCCAGATTGCGCAATTGGGTGGGTGAAAGGTCGTGGTCGAAGAGCACCAGATCGGCCTCCACCGAGGCTGCGATTCCTGCGATCTCCTCCACCTTGCCCGTGCCGATCAGCGTGGCCGGATCGGGCCGTGCGCGCCGCTGCATGACCTCCGCGGCCACCGCGCCGCCCGCGCTCGAAACCAGTTCTCGAAACTCGGCAAGGGACTCTTCCGCGTCCAACTCCGTAAGCGAACGCGTCCAGGCTGCTCTGGCCGGGGATACGCCCGCACGAACAGATTGCGGCGCAGAGTCTTCGAGTGCGGATTCCTGCGCAACAGGCTCCGAGCGCACCGTCGCTCGACGCGCCTCCGTCTGCGCTGCACGGTTGACGCGGGAGCCGAGGTCCACTCCCACCAAAACCGCGCGCTCCGGCGTGCCCCCCACGTGCCCCCAAGCGGGTGAGGGTATAGTTGTCCGAAGGCTTGTCCTGTTTGCCTTTACGGCCAAAGGAGACCGCTTTTCGCCTGCTATCGCTGCTCTCCAGCGGCTGCAACCGCGGAGGTGGGCGGAACCGTGTCTGTGGCCGCACCAGCCAGACGGTGATCGCTGTGAGCCGCGCCCCGGTTACTCACCACCGTCGATATGGCGTGCTTGAAGATCAACTGCTCCTGACTGTTGTTCTCCAAGAGCACCGAATATTTGTCAAACGAACGGATCTTTCCAGTGAGCTTGACGCCGCTGACCAGATAAATCGTGATGGGGGTCTTGTCCTTGCGGACGGTGTTCAGGTACGTGTCTTGAATGTTTTGTGCCGGCTTGTTTTCCATATGCCGATCTCCTGCTTTCCTCGAGGAAGGTGAATGCTAATAGTTAGCATGTACTCGTACAAATCCACGGGTCCGACACCGGAAGCCCCGTGGCCGCCAATTCCTGCAATTTCTTAACAATATAAGGCCTTGCCTCCCTTTTCAACCCTCCCTTGACCCAATTTTCTTTTTTCAGGGCCGTTTCCGCCGTTTCCTGACTCGTCGGTGTGGGTGCTCCAAATCCCGTTTTTGGGACCGGGCGTCCATCCGGCTGCTAGCATGGATGTGTGAAAAACTCACCGAATCCGCCTGAAAACCCCGCCGCAACCGCCCAGCCGGTACCCATGCTGGACCTCAAGCGCCAGTACCAGCCCCTTTACCGCGAACTCATGGAGGCCCTTGGCCAGGTCCTGGCCACGCAGCAATTTATTCTGGGCGAGCCGGTTGCCGCCTTTGAAAAATCCGCTGCGGAGCGGTTGGGCGTGACCCACGCCATCGGCTGCTCCTCGGGCACCGACGCTCTCTGGCTGGCTTTGGCCGCCGCCGAAATCGGTCCCGGACAGGCCGTCGTCACCACACCATTCAGCTTCTTCGCCTCGGTCAGCGCCATCCTCCGCGCCGGAGCCACTCCGCTTCTGGCCGACATCGAACCCGTGACCTTCAACCTCAACCCTGTCGCCGTTGAGGCCGTCCTGAACAGCCCGCAAGGCGCGACGGTACGCGCCATTCTCCCCGTCCATCTCTACGGCCAATGCGCCGACTGGACCGCCTTCGACCACCTCGCAAAAGAGCGCAATCTCAAGCTCATCGAGGACGCCGCCCAGGCCTGGGGCGCTGATTGCCAAGGGGTTAAGGCCGGCGCCTTGGGCCATGCCGCCGCCTTCAGCTTCTATCCCACCAAGAACCTGAGCGCAGCGGGCGACGCGGGGATGGTCACCACCAATTCCGATGAGATCGCCGAGCGCGCCCGCATGTTGCGCCAGCACGGAATGCGCCGCCGCTACCACCACGACGAGACCGGCTGGAACGCGCGCATGGACGGCTTCCAGGGAGCCATCCTTGCCGTCAAGCTGCGCTACGTCGACACCTGGAATCTGCTCCGCCGCACCGTCGCCAAGCGCTATCACGCGCTCTTTCACGCCGCGGGACTGGTCGAAACCGGCCCCTATCCCATCCACGGCATCGTTCTGCCGCAGGAGGTTCGCGGCACGCATCACGTTTGGCATCAGTATGTTATCCGCACCAACAGCCGCGACGGATTACGTCAGTTCCTCACGGAACGCAAGATCGGCTCGGAGATCTACTACCCCGTACCGCTGCATCTGCAGACGGCTCTAAAGGGTCTCGGTTACAAGGAGGGCAGCTTCCCCGAGGCAGAACGAGCGGCGCGAGAGGTGTTAGCCCTGCCCATCTTCCCCGAGCTGCGCGAGGATGAGCAGCAGACGGTGGTCAGCGCGATCGCCGAGTTTTTGAGCTGACGATTTGTGAATCTACCTGTATGACAGGTCCGGGGCACCGCTTTATTTGGACCGACAGAATCCAATTCGCTCCAGAGCATTTATGCGTATTTATGGATAGGGATTTCAGACGATATATGCGTAATTATGCGTAAAATCAGGCAATATGTATGCGTAGTTATGCGTAGGTTCCGCAAGTTCTATGCGTAATTATGGGTGTGATGGGGATCATGGGCACGCTATGGGCTCGGAGCACCAGGGAAGTTCTGAATAAGTTTTGATTGCGAGTCAACATACCCACTGGGGCTAAACAGGCTGCGGAAAGAGGCCCTATTTCAAGCAACAACCAGAAAAAGCATACCTCAGGGGCTAAAGCCCATCATTTTTTTTGTTGCGCTTGCGGCACGACTGAAGTCGTGCCCTGACGCTTCTTGCTCCAACCTTTGCCTTTTTCCGCAGCCTGTAAAGCCCCGCATTAATAATGCGCCATTTACGGCACGACTGAAGTCGCGCCCTGACGCTTCTTGCTCCAACCTTTGCCTTTTTCCGCAGCCTGTAAAGCCCCGCATTAATAATGCGCCATTTACGGCACGACTGAAGTCGTGCCCTGACGCTTCTTGCTCCACCGTTTGCATTTTTCCGCAAGCTTTAAAGCCGTGCCCTGACGCTTCTTGCTCCAACCTTTGCCTTTTTCCGCAGCCTGTAAAGCTCGTGTTAATCATGCGTCATTTACGCACGACTGAAGTCGCGCCCTTTCAAAACATTGACTTAATCAGAGGTTCCCTGGTTGCTAGATCGGCACCTAAACTCTAGACTAAATCCGGCAGTCATTTGCAAACAGCCAAAGGAGGGAACCATGTCAGAAGAAGCGAAGTGCCCAGTAACGGGTGACGCGCTGAAACATGCTACGGCTGGAGCCCCAACGAACGCAGATTGGTGGCCCAATCAACTGAACCTGAAGATCCTGAACAAACACTGCCCACTCTCCAATCCCATGGGTGCGGGGTTCAATTACGCCAAGGAGTTCAAGAGCCTCGATTTGAACGCTGTGATCAAGGACCTGCGCGCCTTGATGAAGACCTCGCAGGAGTGGTGGCCCGCGGACTACGGCCACTATGGGCCTTTCTTCATCCGCATGGCGTGGCACAGCGCAGGCACCTACCGTATCGCCGATGGCCGCGGCGGCGCAGGCTCTGGAGCGCAACGATTTGCTCCCCTGAACAGCTGGCCGGACAACGTGAGCCTGGACAAGGCGCGCCGGTTGATCTGGCCGATCAAGCAGAAGTACGGCCGGAAGATTTCGTGGGCCGACCTGATCGTTCTCGCGGGAAACGTGGCGCTGGAGTCGATGGGATTGAAGACCTTTGGTTTCGGCGGCGGGCGCGTGGACATCTGGGAGCCTGAAGAAGACATTTACTGGGGACCTGAAGGCAAGTGGCTGGCTGACGAACGCTACAGCGGCAACCGTGAACTTGAGAATCCTCTGGGCGCGGTTCAGATGGGCCTTATCTATGTGAATCCGGAAGGACCGAATGGCAAACCTGATCCCATTGCCGCGGCAGTTGATATTCGCGAGACCTTCGCTCGCATGGCGATGAACGACGAGGAGACAGTGGCCCTGATCGCCGGCGGACACACTTTTGGAAAAGCGCATGGGGCCGCCGATCCGATCAAGTATGTCGGTCCGGAGCCCGAGGGCGCACCAATCGAAGAACAGGGACTGGGCTGGAAGAACAGCTTTGGCAGCGGCAAAGGCGTCGATACCATCAGCAGCGGGCTTGAGGGCGCGTGGACCAACAACCCGGTGAAGTGGGACAACGATTATCTGGAGAATCTTTTCAAGTATGAATGGGAGCTGACGAAGAGCCCCGCCGGCGCGCAGCAGTGGATACCGAAAGGCGGAGCGGGAGCCGGCACCGTGCCGGATGCTCACGACCCCAAGAAGAAACACGCCCCTATTATGTTCACGACGGACCTCTCCCTGCGGATGGACCCCATCTACGAGAAGATTTGCAGGCGCTTCCTCAAGAATCCGAAGGAACTCGCAGACGCCTTCTCCAAGGCGTGGTTCAAGCTGACGCATCGCGACATGGGGCCTGTTTCGCGCTATCTCGGCCCGCTGGTTCCCAAGGAACAACTGCTGTGGCAGGATCCCCTTCCCGCAATGAATCATGCTTTGATCGGGGAGAAGGATATCGCATCCCTGAAGACCAAAATTCTCGCGTCGGGACTTTCCATCTCCCAACTGGTGACGGCGGCCTGGGCTTCGGCTGCAACCTTCCGCGGCAGCGACAAACGCGGCGGGGCTAACGGGGCGCGCATTCGCCTGGCGCCGCAAAAAGATTGGGAAGTCAACCAGCCGGCCGAACTGGCAAAAGTGCTTCAGAAGCTGGAGGCGATTCAGAAGGAATTCAACGGCAAGCAGAAAGGCAAGAAGAAGGTTTCGCTGGCTGACCTGATTGTTCTGGGCGGTTGCGCGGCCGTGGAGGAAGCTGCGAAGAAGGCCGGCCACAACGTGAAGGTTCCATTCTCGCCAGGGCGCATGGACGCTTCACAGAAACAGACCGATGTGGATTCGTTTGCCGTATTGGAGCCAATCGCAGACGGCTTCCGCAACTACATCCGCAAAGGGCTGGAGGGAACGGCCGCCGAGCTGCTGGTGGACAAGGCAAACCTGCTGACGCTGACCGCACCCGAAATGACGGTTCTTGTAGGCGGCCTGCGCGCGCTGAATGCAAACTACGGGCACTCCGCACATGGCGTCTTCACCAAGCGGCCAGGAACGCTGACCAATGATTTCTTCGTGAATCTGCTCGACATGAAGACGAAGTGGCAGAAGTCCGCGACATCGGAGGGCGTGTTGGAAGGGCGCGATCGGGCGAGCGGCGAGCTCAAGTGGACGGGCACCGTAGTCGATCTTATCTTCGGTTCGAACTCTCAACTCCGCGCTCTCGCGGAAGTGTATGCGTGCGGCGATGGGCAGCAGAAGTTCGTGCGTGATTTTGCAGCGGCATGGAGCAAGGTAATGAACCTGGATCGCTTCGACCTCGCGTGAGCTCGAGGAAAAAGGTTCTGAAGGTTCTTTAGAGCGCAGCCTCGACGGGACTCGATGGGTCATGGGGGTTATCCCGAGCCAGGTCGAGGCAGCGCGCATCCTACAGCTTTCTTCAGAGTTCAGAAACGTTGAACTGCCGGGTAAATGCGTGCGGTAAAAACGCGTTTCGAATGCGGTCAGAGTGTGTCAATTTTCCATGACCAGGTGAATAGCCGCGGAAACCGCTTTATGCGCTGAAGAGGAGCACGCCGGCGGGTTTTTCTTCGCTGACTGTTTCGTCGTCGGTGATGGGGCGATAGAAGAGCTGGTTCTGGTCGAGGTAGACCTCGAGGAAGGCAGGGCGGGCGGTGATTTGGCCGGCGATCATGGCTTCGCTCAAGGGGTCCTCGATGTAGCGTTGCAGGGCGCGGCGCAGGGGGCGCGCGCCGTAGCTGCGGTCCACGAGAGTCTTATCGAGAATCCACTTCTTGGCATCCTCGGTGACCGAGATGGTGATGGACTTTTGCGCCAGATTGGTGTTGAGCTGCTGAACCATCAGCTCGACAATCTGGATGAGGTCTGCGTCGTTGAGCGCCTGGAAGATGATGACCTCGTCGAGGCGGTTGAGGAACTCGGGGTTGAAGGTCTTTTTGACCTCGGCCTTGACCAGCTCCTCGACCTTGTCGCTGACGATTTCGTCGCGGTCGCTGGCGAAGCCCAGCCCCTGCTTCTTCTGCAGGTGGCGCGCGCCGATGTTGGAGGTCATGATGACGATGACGTTCTTGAAATCGACGGTATTGCCGAGGCCGTCGGTCAACTGGCCGTCTTCAAAGACCTGGAGCAAAATGTTGAAGACATCGGGATGAGCCTTCTCGATTTCGTCGAGCAAAACAACTGAATAAGGTGACCGCTTGACGCGCTCGGTGAGTTGGCCGCCCTCCTCGTAGCCCACGTAGCCCGGAGGCGAGCCGATGAGCTTGGAGACGGAGTGCTTCTCCATGAACTCCGACATATCGAAGCGGATGAGGGCCTTGTCGGAACCGAATAAAAAGTGAGCCAGGGTGCGGGCCATTTCGGTTTTGCCGACGCCGGTGGGGCCGAGGAAGAGGAAGCTGCCAATGGGGCGGTTGGGCGATTTGAGGCCGGCGCGGGAGCGGCGAATGGCGCGGGCGAGGGCGTTGATGGCCTTCTCCTGCGAGATGACGCGCTTGTGCAGCTCTTCCTCGACGCGCAACAGCTTCTGGGTTTCTTCTTCTTTGATGCTGGTGATGGGCACGCCGGTCCAGCGGCTGACCACGTCTTCAATATCTTCGCGGGCGACGATGCCGCTGGCCGTGTCGTCGAGGTGGTACTTGTCGCGCATGAGGCGAAGGGTTTCGCGCTCCTTGCGCTCCTCGTCGGAGTAGAAGCGGGCTTTCTCGAATTCGTGATTGGCGATGGCCGAATCCATGCGGTGCACGATGAACTTGATGCGCTTCTGGACTTCGGTGATCTCTTCGGGGAGCGATGTCTGGCGTAGCTTGACGCGCGCGCCGGCCTCGTCGATGAGGTCGATGGCCTTGTCAGGCAGGAAGCGATCCGGTATGTAGCGGTTGGAGTGGGAGACGGCGAACTCGACGGCGGCATCGGTGTAGCTGACGGCATGGAATTTTTCGTAGCGGTCCTTGATGCCGTGAATGATCTTGATGGCTTCTTCCTCGTTGGGCGGAGGCACTTTGACGGCCTGGAAGCGGCGCTCGAGGGAGCGGTCTTTTTCAATGGACTTGCGGAACTCGGCGGGGGTGGTGGCGCCGATGCACTGAATTTCTCCGCGACTGAGGGCGGGCTTGAGGATGTTGGCCGCGTCCAGCGAGCCCTCGGCGGAGCCCGCGCCGACCAGAGTGTGCAGCTCGTCGATGAAGACGATGGAGTTCTGGTTTTCCATCAGCTCTTTCATGATGGTCTTGAGGCGCTCTTCGAACTGGCCGCGGTATTTGGTGCCGGCAACGATGAGCGAGAGATCGAGGCCGAGAATGCGCTTGTCGGCGAGGAAGCTGGGCACGATGCCGTCGGCGATGCGCTGGGCGAGACCTTCGACGATGGCCGTCTTGCCGACGCCGGGTTCGCCGATGAGGACGGGATTATTTTTAGTGCGGCGGCATAGAATCTGGACGACGCGCTCCAGTTCGGCGTCGCGGCCCACGAGGGGATCAAGCTGGCCATCGGTGGCCGCCTGGGTGAGGTCGCGGCTGAACTCGCTGAGCAGGCTGGTATCGCGCTGGCGCTGCTGCGGCTGGACTTTTTCCTGGGTGACGCGGCCCAGCTCTTCGCGAATCTGCACCAGCTTGAGGCCGCGCTCCAGCAGGATTTCAGCGGCGAAGCATTTTTCTTCGCGCAGCAGGCCGAGGAGCAAATGTTCGGTGCCGATGTGCTTATGGCCCAGGCGCTCGGCTTCTTCGGCGGCATAGGCCAGCACGCGCTTGCACTCGTTTGATAGCGGCAGGTCAACGGAGGTGGAGACCTTTTCGCGGATGGTGGTGTGCGCTTCAATCTGCTTGCGAATCGACTCCACCGAGGCGTGCGAGCGCAGGAAGCGGTTGGTCAACGCTTTGTCTTCACGCAGCAGGCCGAGCAGCAGGTGCTCGGTCTCGATATAGGGCGAGCCGAACTGGCTGGCTTCATACCGCGCAAAAAAGATCACGCGCCGTGCCTTCTCCGTATAGCGTTCGAACATCATGGCCTCCCGAATTCAAACAACTGTAACGAACACGAACTTTCTGCTTTCTGATTAGACTCAACTTCCGCCCGGAACGGCGCATTTTTCGCTAAATCTTTCTGGAGCCGGGTTTCGTTTGAGGAGTATACACTGCGGGCGCTGCCAACCGGCCGCTGGCCAATCTTCCGGCTTCCAGGCGCAAGACTCGCGAGGAGCGCGCGGCCAGGTCCATGTTGTGCGTCACCAGGATGGAGGTGAGGCCGTGGCTTGCGTGCAGCCGCTCGATGAGGTCGAAGACGCGGCCGGCGGTGGTTGCGTCCAGATCGCCGGTAGGCTCGTCGGCCAATAGCAGCCGTGGATTATTGACCAGCGCGCGGGCCAGCGCCACGCGCTGCTGCTCGCCGCCGGAGAGCTCGCCAGGGCGATGGCCGCCGCGATCTTCCAGGTCCACTTCGCGGAGCCAGTTGGCCGCCGCGGCCAGCGCTTCCCGCTTACTGATGCCACGGGCCAGCAGCGGCATGGCGACGTTTTCGAGAGCGGTGAACTCCGGCAGCAGGTAATGGAATTGCCAGACATAGCCGATCTCGCGATTGCGAAAGGCCGCGGCCTCCTGCGGCGAAAGCTGGGCGACGTTGACTGAAGCGCAAGTGACCGTTCCGGCGGTGGGAGCATCCAGCGCGCCCAGGATGTGGAGCAGCGTGCTCTTACCCGCGCCGGATTGGCCGACAATGGCCACCATCTCGCCGGCCTGAACATCGAGGCTGAGGCCCTGGAAAAGCGTGAGCGAGCCGCGGGCGGTGGTGTAGGTTTTTTCGAGATTCCGGACCTGAATGATGGGGGACGTGGCGGATTTTGCGCGCGGCTTCGTCTCCCGCGCGGTGCGGGCGGGAGAGCGGTCAACCGTTGGCGAGGTTTCTATCATCTGGCTGGTCTTATTTTATCGTGCCGGGGGCGTGGCCATTGCATTATATGGGTTCCTTTGGTAACGGCGGGAATTGGGCCGGGACGCGCAAAAAAAGCTAATCGTAGAAGCAAAGGTTTTTTGCGAAAAATTGGGCCAGATATGACTGGATGCCCCATCCTTCGCGAACTTTCAACCCCAGCGCACATAATTCGCGCGCCGGGGACCCCGGTTTGCGCAGGGCCTATCGGGGTTCATGGTCTCCCACCCTAGCCGCAAAAACAAGTACGCGGCGAGGGTGGGGCACCCAAATTTGCGGGGCACAGAAAAACAAGAACGTGACGAGGGTGGGGCACCCAAATTTGCGGGGCACAGAAAAACAAGAACGTGACGAGGGTGGGGCAACCGATCTTTTGTGGGATATTTCAGGGTGAAGAGCTAGCCCGGGCCTGAAGGCCAGCCATTCTAATACGCATGTATTCCGGGGGTTGAAACCCCCGGCTCCCTCCGGAATCTTCGAAATACAATTTCGATCGCGCTACAAGCGTGAGGCAGATCACAAAGCAAGGGGAAGAAACAGGATACAAATTGTTAATATCTCGTGAATATTTTTCGGCATTTTTCTTTTTTGGCGTTGGCGGCGGCACTTTTGTCCAGCGCGGGCGCTGCTTCGGCGCAGGAGTCGCATTACGAGCGATTCCGGGAGCATAACGCGCGGATGAGCGCCCTTCAGCCCACATGGGCGAGTCCGCTGATTCAGCCGGACGCGCGGCTGGCACAGGCCATGCGTCTCTCCTTCTCGAACTCATACACGCCAGCCGGAACTCAGACGACGAACTACGGCAACTACCACACGCTGGGGCTGCTGATTGGGGATCGCGTGCAGGCGAACTTCATTGCGCCGCCTTACGTGCAGAACAACTCCGCCACGGCAAAGGACGGCTTCGGCGATACGCAGTTGGAGACGAAGATCCGCGTGGCCAGCGGTAACGCCGAGCACGGCAACTACGCGGTGACCGGGAAGCTGACCTGGGACATAGCCACGGGCAGCCACAAGAACGGCGCGGCCACCAGTTACCTGGAGCCAACCCTGCTGGCGGGGCGCGCCTGGGGACGCTTCAACATGCAGACTGCGCTGAGTGGCGAGCTACCCTCGGGCAAGATTGCGTTGCAGGGCCGGCAGATTGAATGGGATTTAACCGGGCAAGCGCACGCCCTGAAAAATCTGTGGCTGGATGTGGAGAACAATGCCAACTTCCGAATTGGCGGGCCTTGCGGCGGCAAGATGCAGAATTTTGTTACCCCGGCGGGTTTCTACGCGTTGCGCCGCAAGGAGTGGAAGCCTACACAAGCAATATATGCGCTGGGCGCGGGGATGCAGATCGCCACTTCAGGATTTCATTTATACAATCACAACCTGGTCGCGGAAGCGCGCATCATGTTTTAGGGATTCCAAGATTCAGTGTTTATTGCGAGTCAGCATTCCCTCAGGGGCTAATGCCCGACATTTTTTTGTTGCGTTTGCGGCAGTCAGGGTTAAACAGCTTGCGGAAAAAGGCTTGTTTCTGTGCGATTCACACGAAAAGAAAGCCGCATGGGCTAAAGCCCATCATTTGTTTTGTTGCGCTTGCGGCACGACTGAAGTCGTGCCCTGACGCTTCTTGCTCCAACCTTTGCATTTTTCCGCAGCCTGTAAAACCCTGACCTACCAGTCATGCCTTGACGTTCTTGCTCCACGATTTGCATTTATTCGCAAGCTGTAAAGTTATGCCCCTTTAAAACATCGGCTTAATCAGAGGTTCCTTAGGGAAGCTTAGTACTTTATCTTGTTTTCCGAGGCGATCCAGGCGGCAAAGCTCGACCAGGCTTCATCGCCCAGCAGTTGCGTGGCGGGAAGCGTGCGCACGGACTGATCCTTGCGCAGCTCATCGTAAAGAAACGCATCGTCGAAACCGGCGCGTGCGGCGTCGGCGGCGCGAGCGCCGTAATAGATGGCGTCAATGCGCGCCCAGTAAGCCGCGGCCAAACACATGGGGCAGGGCTCGCAACTGGTATAGAGCTGGCAACCGGCCAGAGAAAAACTTCCCAGAGCCTTGCATGCGGCGCGAATGGCGTTCACTTCGCCGTGGGCCGTGGGGTCGTGCGCCGCGGTCACCGTATTGACGCCCTCGCCCACGATGCGGCCCTCGCGCACAATGACGGCGCCAAAGGGCCCGCCCGCTCCTCGGAGCACATTCTCGGTGGCCAGCGCGATGGCGCGGCGCAGAAACTCGGGATTTGCCGGTGACGGCATCGCTGCTTGCTCCGGGGTAGCTTGAAAGGCAAGTAAAAATATATCACAAGCGATGGATAGGGAGTAGGGAACAGGGACTAGGGACTAGGGACTAGGGACTAGGGAATAGGGACTGAGGGACTGAGGGACTAGGGACTAGGGACTAGGGACTAGGGAATAGGGACTAGGGACTGTGGGACTAGGGACTGAGGGACTCCAGTCTCATTGGAATAGCCTAGAATTTCGCTATGACTGCAGCTCGTGCTTCGCTGGAAGATTTGAGTGCCCGCATCGTTGCCTGCAAGCGGTGCAAGCGGCTGCGCGCATACTGTGCCGAGGTGGCGCGGGTGCGCAAGCGCGCTTATTTGGATTGCGAGTACTGGGGCAAGCCCGTGCCTTCGTTCGGCGACCTGAAGGCGCGGGTGATGGCGCTGGGGCTGGCGCCGGGAGCGCACGGGTCAAATCGGACGGGAAGGATGTTTACCGGCGATGGGTCGGGATATTTTTTCTACCCCGTGCTGTATGAGGCCGGTTTTGCCTCGCAACCCCTGGCCGTGAGCCGCGACGATGGCATGAAGCTCACCGATTTGTGGATCAGCGCCGTGGTGCGCTGCGCTCCGCCGGCCAACAAGCCCACGACCGATGAACTGCACAACTGCGCTCCTTTTCTTGATGAGGAGATTGGATTGCTCAAAAATCTGCGCGTGGTGGTTTGTTTGGGCAAGATCGCCTTCGACGGGTTTTTGGCACACGCGCGGCGGAGCGGGCTGATTGCGTCGCGCGCGGGCATGACTTTTGGGCACGGCGCGGAGTTTACATTGCCGAATGGAGTGACGTTGATGGCCAGCTATCACCCCTCGCAGCAAAATACCAACACAGGGAAGCTGACGCGGGCAATGTTGCTGGAGGTTTTTCTGAGGGCAAAGGAATTGGCGGGGTTGGGCTGAGGTGCGCTGGGCGTAAACTGGAGGCGTGATGGACAAGATTAAAAACCAAATTCTCAAGGAACTGCTACCAGCGGAGAAGGACGTTGTGCCGCCGGCGGCAAGTGCGCGGGCTAAGGGACAGAAGCCTGTGCTGCATTCTGATCACTGGAGTTCAGCCGTTTTATTGGAGCGGGCGGCGTATCTGCACAAGATGGCCAAGCAGGGCGACGGCTCGGCGGGCGAGACGCTGAAGGAGTATCCGCGGCATTGCGCCATGCTGTCGTTTCGCAGCCGCGATGGCGAGGCAGAGGTGCATGAAAACTTTGCCGATGTCTTTTATGTGCTGGAGGGGCGGGCCACGCTGGTGACTGGCGGCATGGTGGCGGGCGCTCGATTGACGAAGCCGGGAGAGACGCGCGGGACCTCGATTGAGGGTGGAGTGCGTCAGGAACTGCGGACGGGCGATGTGGCGCATGTGCCGGCAGGCTTGCCGCATCAGATGCTGGTGGCCGGCGAGCAAACGGTGACCTGCCTGGTGATGAAGGTGCAGGAGAATTTGTAAAGGCGGGGTTTGCTGCGATTATTGGTATCCCACCTTGAACAATAAAAAACTGTAGTTATAGATATCCCACCTTAGGCACAACAACAAAGACGTGCCGAAGGTGGGGCACCCGGCAGTTAGCCCTGAAATGAGAAAACCCAAGTCC
>JBEKFS010000024.1:0-29008 GCA_050013195.1 Occallatibacter sp. | reverse complement strand
GGCCGAGGAGTATCTGCGCGCCTTCGCCGAGGTGGACGCTATCGTCACTCCTACTGCGCCCACTGCGGCCTTCAAGTTGGGCGAGAAGACCGGCGACCCGCTGGCCATGTATCTTGCCGACATCTACACGGTGACGGCCAGCTTGGCAGGCATCTGCGGCGTGACCGTGCCCTGCGGGACGACCAAGGCCGGTTTGCCGGTGGGAATGCAGATTTTGGCCGCGCATCTGAATGAAGGCACCGCTTTCCGCGTGGCGCGGGCCGTCGAGGTGGCGCGGATAGAGTAGCTTGTAACAAGAGGAGCAGGGATGGTTCAATCCTGCCCTCAGGGGTTAGACCCCCATTGGTTTTGGACTATTTCGGTACGGGCAAGAGGTCGTACCTTCCGTTTCCCTACAGATTTGCGCCAACATCTCAGGAGCAAACAGAATGAGAGTCGGCGTACGGATTGCAGTGTTGGCTATGGCGGCAGTTCTTGCCGCATTGCCGGCATTTTCAGCGGCCCCACGCAAGGGGCACGTGGTAGTGCTGGGCGCAACGCGGAAGGTTCCTTATTCCAAGGTTGGCGACCCGGCCGGTGCGGCCCAGGGCGAAAACGAACTCAAGGTGCGCTCCCTGCTGATAGACGGCGTTCTAAAGGAGTGGACCACCGGCGAGGCCCACGACGTGACCGACCGCAGCTTCGTGGTCAGGCGCGTGATCAAGCTCAACGACAACCTGCCGAGCGATGGCTCAACGACCGCTGTCAAAACCGGCGATAAGCCCGCGACTGGCGATAAGGCATCTGCCGGCGTCAAGCCGGCGTCCGCCCCTGCGGCCAGCAGCGCCCGTGCGGCCAGCAGTTGGGTGTGGCAGCGAGGCCCTTGGCTGCTGGTGGACCGGCAGACGGGCCACATTGTTGCTTTGAAGCTTCCAGACTACGATCCCGGCGTGAGCCAGGTTGCCTGGTTCCGCGATTACGGCGCTTATTGCGGCGTGACGGCCAGCGGCAAGAGCCTCTACGCCATGGTGGCCCAGGTGGCGGCGCGCAAGCCGCTGCTGGCCAGGAAATTGTCAGCCTTCGATTCGGAAAGCCACCAGGTGCCGGTCTGCGGTCCCTCGGAGTGGGAGCGAGATCCCCTGCGCATCACCTTCCACCCCACGGGCAAGGAGCCGGTGAGTTTTGATATTGTTCCCGGCTCGGCGGTGCTGGTGGAAGATGCAGGAGACGAGGCGGAGACGCCGGCGCCGGAAGCCAAGCCAAAATAGCGCGTGGGGAGATAAAGAACACTGACCTTCGGAAACACTACCGCTTACGCGCGGCCTTGTGGAAATTCCACAGAACCCAGAGCATAAAGGCCACGGATATTCCCGCCAGGATCAACCCGAACGAATTCGAATCAAATGTTTGCATCGCATAGACTCCTGTTACGGCTCTCCGTCAGCTAAGGCGAGTCTGGCGGGCGCTCGGGAGCAGAAAGCCATCGATTACAGCAGAAATCAGCGGCGGTAAAGATGGAGTATGGGACTTGTAAAGGCTTTATAAAAGTCAGGGAAGGGATGAAACGCAGTGGTCAGTGGTCGGCTAGAGAGCCAAACAGTGCAACGGGGCCGAAAGCCAGATGGCGGGCGACTGAAAACTGACTGCTGAATACGGAAAACGGACTACAGAGCACGGTTCACTGGGTTTTACCGCTGGCGACCTGCCTTGTGGAAATTCCAGAAAACCCAGAGCATAAAGGCCACGGATAGAGCCATAGTAATGATAAAGAGTATGTCGATATAAATGTTTCTCAATAGAGGTGTCCTTTCCCGCACTCCGTCCTGAGGAGCGAACGATTGAATGGCGCGTGCAAGGCGCGCCCTAGCCGAACAACATCTGAACACCAGTTGAATCCGGCGGGCGTAAAAATGGAGTAGACGACTCGTAAAAGCTATATAAACGGCGAGGAAGGCTCATTTCGAGCTATTGGCGGCTCACAGCGCCGGGCAGGACTGTGTGCACCAGCCTTGACAGCCCCCCGTCAGCGCGTATCTTATCTATTGAGGCACTCATTTGGAATCCGGGCAGGGTTATGCGCGAAAATTGGCGCGGCTCTTGGACGCGGCTTCCCGAGGATGGCTGTGTCGAACAGGAAGCAGACGGCAGTCGGGGCGCAGAAAGGTATCCGGTCGCAGGAGAGAAATTCAGTCCACAGCGAACGGTAAACGGACCGGCGATCTCGATCTTTGGCCGCGTGTTTGGGCTGAATCAAGTAGCGGCCCGGACCAGTCTGGTAGATTCCCGGAGACAAAATTTTTTAACGGTCGCCCGGCAGATGACCGGGTGTGCCTGTGTCCTGAAGGGGGCGAGATATCCACCCCCAGGGCGGTCAGGAATGGGATAGAGGATGAGCGTGGCAATGAGTCTTGCTTTTTGGATATTTCAGCAGCCGGCGGGAAGCGGCTATGCGATGCTTCCCATCCTGCTGATTATTCCGGTCCTGTACCTGGTGATGATTCGTCCGCAGCAGAAGCGGCAAAAGCAGTGGCAGGCCATGCTGGCCGCTATCAAGGCCGGCGACCGGGTGACCACGGCGGGCGGCATTCGCGGCATCATCCTCTCCATCAAGGACGACGTCATCGTAATTCGCGTGGCGCCGGACGGCATCAAGTTGGAAGTCGCCAAGAACGCCATTGCCGCGGTGACCACTCAGGACGGGATTTCGGGATCTTAGCCGTCAGCTTTTAGCTCTTAGCTTTTAGGTGTTAGCTTTTTTATGGGAGAACGGGCATTCAGTTCACCGGGGATGAGCTAAAAGCTAATAGCTGCTTTTTGATTTTCGAACTAGAGAAACGGGACGATGAAGAAGAATCTCAATAACAAAATTCTCTTGATTTTTGCGGTACTGGTGATCTGCATCTACGGCATCTTCGGGGTGCCGTCGGGGGTTACCAGCAAGGCTCTGTTGGATGCCATGACTAAGCGCATTCATCTTGGCCTGGACCTGAAAGGCGGCGCTCACCTGATCTTGCAGGTCAAGGTCGAGGAAGCGGTCAACGCCGAAACGGACAACACCGTGGCGCTCATCAAGGATGCGCTGAAGACGGCCAACCTGAGCTATTCGCAGGTCTACAAGCCCGATCCGGCCAAGGCCACGCTTATCCGCGTGGAGGGCGCGTCGCCGGACAAGTCCAATGACGTGCGCTTGATGCTGGAGTCCAAGTACACCAACGAGTACGACGTGACTGGCGGCGACACCCCCGGGAGCTTCGTGCTGACCATGAAGCCCATGCTTGTGACGGCGCTGGAGAAGAAGACCGTTCAGCAGGCCATCGAGGCCATCCGCGACCGGGTAGACGCGCTGGGCATCAGCGAGCCGCAGATTCAGGAGTACGGCCTGGGCGACAATCAGATTCTGGTGGACCTGCCTGGCGTGGAAAACGAAAGCCAGATTGAGTCCATTATCCAGGGCACCAATCGCCTGGAGATTCACGCGGTAGTGGGCGGGCCTTACAAGGACGAGCAGGAAGCAGCGGCCAGCGTGGGCGGCAGCATTCCGGCAGACCAGGAACTGAAGAAGTTCACCGGGATGGTGGAGGGCGGTTCCAACGATGAGGGCGTGTACGTGTTGCAGCGCGCCTCGGTGGTGGCAGGCAACGACTTCCGCACTGCCGATCCGAGCGTCAATCCCAACACCGGCCAAAGAGAGGTCCAGTTCACGCTGACCAATGAAGCTGGCGACAAGTTCTACGACTACACCAGCAAGAACATTGGCCGCAACATGGCGGTGGTGATGAACGACCGTGTTCGTGAGGTGGCTGTCATCAAGGGCGCCATTCGCGACCGGGGCGAGATCGAAGGCACATTCACGACAGAGGAAGTGACGGCTCTCTCGAAGCTGCTGCGCACCGGCGCTTTGCCGGCCTCGTTGCAGCAACTGGAAAAGCGTTTTGTGGGTGCGTCGCTGGGCGCGGATTCGATTCGCCAGGGAATTACAGCGGCCATCGTCGGCATTCTGGTGGTAATGGCCTTCATGCTCTTCTATTACCGCGGCTCGGGCATCAACGCCGATCTGGCGCTGATTCTAAATTTGGTAATCCTGTTGGGGTTCATGGGGACTTCCGGGGCCACGTTGACGCTGCCGGGCATCGCCGGTGTGATTCTTACCATCGGCATGGGCGTAGACTCCAACGTGCTGATCTTCGAGCGCATTCGTGAAGAGGTGCGTGCCGGCAAGGCGCCCTCGGCGGCTGTGGACCAGGGCTTTGCTCATGCCTGGGTCACCATCGTCGATACTCACGTGACCACCATCGTCTCGGCGGCCATCCTGTTCATGTTTGGCTCCGGGCCGGTGAAGGGATTCGCGACCACCCTGACCATCGGCCTGGCGGCCAATTTGTTCACGGCGGTCTTCGTTTCGCGGGTCATCTTCGATGCCCATTTGAACAAAATGAAGCCAGGGCAATTGGTGTCGATTTAGGGATTAGGAACAGGGACTAACGGAATTACGTTGAGCGCCGGAGCCCGTATAGGCTCCAGCCTCCCAGGAAGCGGAGAGAATCAAGTGGAATTGTTTCGCGGCGTGAATGTGGATTGGCTGAGGCTGAAGTGGTATTTCCTCGGCTTTTCATTGATCTTCAGCGTGGCCGGCCTCATTTCAATGAGCGTGCACATGCGCACCATCGGCAGCCCGGTGCCGCTGGGCGTGGATTTCAAGGGCGGCACGCAGGTGCAGGTGCAGTTTGACAAGGCTCCGGATACCGACCGGATTCGCCAGGCCATGGCGGCGGCCGGCATCAGAGATGCCAGCATCCAGACCATCAAGGCTGTCGATGAGGCCAACGGGAACGAGGTGCTCATCAGCCTGCCGGAGCAGCAGGACGAGAGCTCGCTGGACGCGGGCCGCCAGCAGATCGTCGAGGCGCTGCATGCGCACTATGACAACCCCTTTACCGTGCGCAATGTGCAGGTGGTGGGTCCCACGGTGGGCAAACAACTGGAAAAACAGGCCTTACTGGCCACGCTCTATTCCATGGCGGGCATGCTGGTCTACCTCTGGTTCCGCTTCCAGTTAATCTACGGCGTGGCGGCGGTGGTGGCATGCTTCCACGACACGCTGATTACAGTGGGGGCCTTCGCGCTGCTGAACAAGGAGATCAGCCTGACCGTCATCGCGGCCATCCTGACGCTGGTCGGCTACTCGATGAACGATACGATTGTCGTCTTTGACCGTATCCGCGAGAACCTGCGCCTCAGCCGGCGCGAGGCGCTGCCCGACGTTGTCAATCGCAGCATCAACCAGACCCTGAGCCGGACGGTTCTGACCTCGGGGCTGACCTTCCTGACCGTCCTGTCTTTGTTCATTTTTGGCGGCCAGGTGCTGAACGGCTTTTCTTTTGCGTTGGTGATAGGTATTCTTATCGGGACGTACTCCTCGATTGCCGTGGCCGCGCCCATGCTGGTAGCCTGGCAGGAGTGGCGTGCCCGGCAAGGCAAGACCGTGGTGCTTCCAGCCGCTAAACGTCCCAGGATATAATTGGTGGGGCGTTTATTTAAGGCTTTTTCAGCGCTTTTTTCCGGGAATGCGCGGTTCCGTTCAGGATGGGCCGCGCATATGTGATAAGGTTTTGATGCCGGGAACATTTTAGCTGTCCCCGGTGTCTAAGTAGAGGTAAGCAAACACTCGATTCGAGGCTGGCCATGTTTGAAGATTCCACGTTTGAATCCGGAGGCAAGATCAAGAGCAGGCTCGGAAAATACATGATTCCGCTGTTTATCGTGGAAGGTGTAATCCTGGTTCTGTTGATCCTGATTCCGCTGATCTATCCCGAGGCGCTGCCCAGAGCCGCCATGCAGATGGCCCTGGTAGCCCCGCCGCCGCCGCCCCCCCCGCCCCCCCCGCCACCTGAAGTGCACCAGGCTCCGGTGAAGTCGGAGATGATGAACAATCAGCTCACCGCGCCCACCCGGATTCCACACGAAATCAGAATGGTTGCCGAGAAGGAACCGTCCCTGGCCTCCTTTGGCGTGGCCGGATCGGACTTCGGCAGCGGTGGCAACATCATGGGCAACCTCTTCGGCGCCGACAACGGACCCAAGGTGAAGGCCGCGCAGGTGAAGGCGTTGAAAATCTCCGGCGGCGTTATGGCAGGCATGTTACTGCAGAAGACGACGCCGGTCTACCCGCCTATCGCCAAGGCCGCGCGCGTTTCCGGCACGGTAGTGCTGCAGGCAACCATCTCCAAAACCGGTTCCATTGAAAATCTGCACGTCGTCAGCGGTCCTGCCATGCTGCAGCAAGCCGCTCTCGACGCCGTCAAGTCCTGGCGCTACAGGCCCTATCTGCTCAACAACGAGCCGGTGGAAGTGGAGACCACGGTGAACGTGATCTTCACCCTGGGCGGATGAGGAATGTAATTAGCGCTTTCCGCCGGTCTGGGGGAAGTGCATCGCTTTTGACCTGAATGCTTATCCGCAAGGAGCCGCATTCACAGCACCGCAAGGTAGTCGCAGTCCACAAGAAAACTCCTTAGGAGGAACGATTCAGTGATTCTCGCTCAGCTTACACACTTCGCTTCGCACACGGCCGCCAATCTGGCATTCATCTTCCAGGAAGACCAGGGTGGGACAGTCAGCTTCACCGCCCAGGGACTCTGGGAGCACATGGGAACGCTGGCGCGCATCATCGCCTGCATTCTCTTCATCGAGTCGATTTGGTCTTTGGCCGTCATGATCGACCGCTACCTGTACTTTTCAGCTGCCCGCAAGCAGTCGCGCGAGTTCGCGCCCAAGGTTGCCGGCGCGCTGAAAGACAGCAAGCTCGAAGAAGCGATCAAGATCGCAGATCGCAACAAGAAGTCCCACCTGGCCGAGGTTGTGACGGCCGGCCTGCAGGAGTTTCGTTCCTCCGCCGGCGCACCCACTGAGCAGGCCATCGCCAGCTCGGGACGCGCGCTGGAGAGGGCTGAGGCCATCGTCCACGCCAAGCTGAAGAGGGGCCTTGCTGTGCTGGCCACCATCGGCGCCACCGCGCCGTTCGTCGGACTGCTCGGCACCGTCATCGGCATTCTGAACGCCTTCCAGCAGATCGCGCACGCCAAGTCATCCGGCATCGCGACTGTTGCCGGCGGCATCTCAGAAGCCCTGGTTACCACCGCCGCCGGCCTGTTCGTGGCCATCCCGGCCGTGATGGCCTTCAACTATTTCACCGGACGTGTCGAAGCTTTCGACGTGGAGATGGACAACTCCTCCAGCGAACTGATCGACTACTTCATCAAGCAGAGCCACAAGCGCTAAGCGAAGCGTTCGCCGGTGAAAGCGGGAATCTTCGGAGGGCGGGAGAGCATGCACTCTCTCCTGCCCGACGGTTTCAGCCTCACCATTAGATCGGCTCGCAAGGCAATGCCGGATGCCATCCGGGATAAACAAATTCAGTAGCACGGAGTCCTAACAATGGCACAAGCAGTTCGTAACGAAGGTGCTAAGGTCAACTCGAATATCAATGTCACCCCGATGGTGGACGTGATGCTGGTGTTGTTGATCATCTTTATGGTCATTACCCCCATGCTCCAGAACAAGGTGGTCATCGATATGGTAGAGGTGGTCAATCCTGTCGCTATGCCTGACGCCGACAAGGAAGACGCCATCGTTGTGGCCATTACCCGGAGCGGGGATGTCTTTCTGGGGCAAAACAAGACCTCTATCGACGTGCTTGGCGGACAGGTTCGCGAGAAGATGGTCGACAATCCCGGCAACAAAACGATCTTCATTCGCGCCGATGCCCGTGCAGAGTACCGGGCAGTGGAAGATGCCATCGACGCAGTACGCACCGCCGGCGTGGAAGACGTGGGCTTGCTGACGCAGAAGCGTGAAGGCAATCCTGCGGGCGGCGCTTAACGAACGGTTGTCTTGCGCTGTCTTTTTAACGATTTCGAGCTTTACGAGGAGTTTTAAGCCATGTCTATGACAACTGGGGGCGGGGGGGGCTACTCGTCCGACATCAATGTTACCCCGATGATCGACATTCTTCTGGTGCTGCTGATCATTTTTATGGTCATCGTGCCGGTTACGCCCAAAGGCCTGGATGCGCTGGTCCCTCAGCCGCCCAAGAACCCGCAGGCGCATAAAGAAGATGCGAACGACCGTACCATCGTGGTGCAGATTCAGTACCGCCAGAACGCGTCTCCTCTGTACAAGATCAACGAGACCGACGTGAGCAAGGCAGAGCTGTTGCCGAAGCTGACCGATATTTATGCTAATCGCGCCGAGCGCATCATGTTTGTCAAGGGCGACGACAAGCTGGACTTCCGCTATGTGGCCGAGGTCATTGATATCGGGCGCTCCGCGAGTGTGGATCACATCGGGTTGATGACCCCCAAGATACTCGAGGGCCAGTAGCAGGCAGTTCTGCAGCCTCTTCCCTGAAAAGGGAGGCAGCAGGCTATCGGAGTCCGCCTCAGGGCTGACCGGGTAACTGCTAAGGCTGACAGGGCGCTTTGAATTCGGGCTGGTCAACCTGGCCGCCGGGGATATTTTGGGATCCCGGCAATTATTCGGGTTGCCGGCACTGTTCGGAGGCGGTTCCTCCGGCGGGAAAGTGGAGTACAATTTTTTCATCCTGGTTTCGGTATCTCCCGCCCGCAACCAGTTGTAGCAGAGATTCCAGGCGCGCAGCCGACAGGCACTCGTCTGAAGGAGAAGGATAAGAACATGAATGGACCCGCACGTATTACGGCGCTCGCGGTTGCCTTGGCCGGCATGGTGATTTCCATGAGCGGGTGCGACAAACTTGCCGCCCGTGACCAGTTGAACAAGGGAGTGGAAGCATACAAGGGCGCTCACTATGAAGACGCGATCAACCACTTCCAGAGGGCAACGATGCTTGATCCGAGCCTGCCCATGGCGAAAAGCTATCTGGCCACCGCGCTGGGCCAGAATGTGGTGCCCGGATTGGTTACGCCGGACAACCTGAAGACCGCGCAGCAGGCCATCGACATCTTTCAGGATGTTCTGACCAAGGACCCGCATGATGTGAACAGCATGAAGCAGGTCGCCGGCATTGAGTTCAGTGTCAAGCGCCTGGACGATGCCAAGGGATGGCAGAAGAGGGTTCTGCAAGAGGATCCCAAAGATCCCGAAGCGGCCTACACGGTCGGCGTCATCGACTGGATGCAGGCGCACCAGAACACTCTGTCGGCGCTGGCTCCGGCGGGCCTGAACGACGACGGTGAGGGGAATGCCAAAGCGCCCAAGAAGATCATGGATCAGCTCAAGGATCAAAATACTCCTCTGATTCAGGAAGCGCTGCAATATCTCAACCAGGCGCTGCAGAACCGGCCCAATTATGACGATGCCATGTCCTATATGAACCTGGTTTACCGTGCCAAGGCGAACCTGGACTTCGGCGACGCAAGCGCGGTCAAGGCCGATTTAGATACGGCGAAGGATTGGTCCTCCAAGTCCATGGGGACTCGTAAGGCCAACGAAGCCAAGAAGAGCCAGGGCCCCGGCGGCATCACCATGGGCGACAACGGCGATTTGAAATAGAATTCAGCTTGCACGCGCACGAAGATACGGCCTCCGCCACCTGCGGAGGCCGTATCATTTTATACGAATATGAAATCACTACACTGAGGTTGCCATGTTCAAGTCAAATCGAATCCGGTTCATTTTCCATTTCTCCGTTTACCCGGCTGTTGCGATGTATATTTTCTTGCAGGCTATCGCCGCAGGCCAGGCGGCCGGTCAGGTATTTACCGGAGAAGTTCCGGTTCCCGCCGCAATGCATGTGGTGCAAACGCCCGCCGGCCTCGAGGCCCGCAACAACCGCGAAGTACTTGAAGTAACGGTCTGCGGCGACTCTCTGGTACACGTAGCGGCCCGTCCGCTGGCGGTGCCCGTCTCGACAGCCGCACGGCCCTGGATGCTGGACCCTGCCGTCTCCTGCCCTGGCGCAGCCTTCCAGTTCAGCCAGGTTGCAGACAAGGCCACGCTCACCACTGCGCGCCTCACGATTTCCTTGTCGATAGAAAAAGGCGCTTTGAGCTTTGGCATCCCACAGGGCGAGAGTTTCCTGCGTGAGAACGGCAATCTACCGCGGACCTATGATCCCGCGCCCGGCCAGCCCGGCTCTCTTTTCCGGATAGAAGACCGCTTCTCGCCTGATGCTACCGAGGCCATCTACGGGCTCGGCCAGCACCAGAGCGGGTTGTTCAACTATCGCGGCTCGACCATAGAATTGGGGCAAAATAACACCGATGTCGCCATTCCGCTGCTGGTCTCGAGCAAGGGCTACGCAATCCTCTGGAACACGGCATCCTTCAGCTACATGGACAACCGCTTTCCCCTCGAGCTCTCCTTCGAGTCGATGGCCGGCGACCAGATGGACTACTACGTTCTTTACGGCCCGGAGATGGACCGGATCATTCACCAGTACCGTTCCATGACCGGCCACACGCCGTTACTGCCGCAATGGGCCTATGGCCTCTTCCAATCCAAGGACCGCTACGGTTCACAATCCGAAATTCTGGATATCGCCAGCCAGTACCGCGCGCGCCACATCCCGCTGGACGCCATTGTGCAGGACTGGTATTGGTGGAAGCAGGGAGGCGAGGGCGATCCGGAGTTCAACGCTAACTATACCGATATCCCCGCCGAGCTGAAGACGTTGCATGACGAACATATCCACGCCATGATCTCTGTGTGGGCGTTGATGGACCCCGGCTCGAAGACCTTCCCGGAGATTCAGAAGCAGGGATTTGAGATTCCCGGAACGCACGTCTACGACCCAACCAATCCCGCTGCCCGCGATCTTTACTGGGACCGGCTTCCCGGCAAACTCTTCGCCCAGGGATGGGACGCCTTCTGGCTGGACTCGGCGGAGCCTGAGGAGTACTGGCCGCACGTGGGCGACGCGGTCCTGCGATACAAGCAGTTACACATCGGCAGCGGTTTGGAGTACACCAACATCTTTCCGTTCGAGCACACCCTCGGCGTTCAGGAACACTGGAAGCAGGCTAACCCGGAGAAGCGCGTCTTTCTGCTGACGCGGTCGGCCTTTATGGGCCAGCAGCGCGTCGGGGCCACGGTGTGGTCGGGCGATGTTTACAGCACCTGGTGGGCGTTGCGGCATCAGGTGGCCGCCGGGTTGAACTTTGCTCTCTCCGGCTACCCGTATTGGACGACCGACATTGGCGGCTATCATCAGCCCTTCAACGGCGCCGCCAACCAACCGGCCTATCAGGAGCTCTATGCGCGCTGGTTCGAGTATGGCGCCTTCTGCCCGGTCTTTCGCACGCATGGCCACCGCGACCACAACGAGCTATGGAGCTACGACCGGGTCTTCCCCTCGCTGCTGGCCTTCGACCGGCTGCGCTACCGGCTGCTGCCTTACGTTTACTCGCTGGCATGGAAGGTGACCAGCGAAGATTACACCATCCAGCGTCCGCTGGTGATGGACTTCCGCGAGGACCGCGCCACCTGGGAGATCGGCGATGAATTCCTCTTTGGGCCGGAGATCCTGGTAAGCCCCGTGACCAGGGAACACGCCACACAGCGCGCTGTCTATCTGCCGGCCGGGACGGATTGGTACGACTTCTGGAGCGGTGTGCGGGCAGCGGGCGGGGTTGAGGTGAATCAGGCCGCGCCCATCGAAAGGATTCCTCTAAATTTGCGCGCCGGTTCCATCCTGCCGCTGGGGCCGGCCATTGAATACGCCGGGCAGGCCGCCGATCCCATTGAGCTGCGCATCTATCCCGGAGCCAACGGGGACTTCAATCTCTACGAGGACGAGGGCGACAGCTATCGCTATCAACAGGGCGCGCACTCCATCATTCCCCTGCACTGGGACGACGCCGCGCGGATGCTCACCATCGGCGCCCGCGAGGGAAGTTATCCCGGCATGGCTGCGGGACACATCTTCAACGTGGTGATTGTGGCGGAAGGGCACGGAGCGGGGCCAGAGCCTGTCCAGACTCCGGACATGTCAATTCGATATACAGGAGAAAAGATAGCGGCGAAGTTCTAAACAGAGATCAGAGAACAGAGATCAGGTTCAGCCCGCCGGGCTTTTTAACAGATCTCTGATCTCTGACCCCTGATCTCTCTTCTTACTGCGCGCCCTGCTTGATAATCTCGTCGGCAAAGTAGTTGTGGACCTTCGCCTCATTGTGGAGCATCTCGAAGTAGGCGTTCCTGAGCAGTTGCGCATGGTTCTCGCGCAGGCCCTGGCGGATGACCTGCTGCACGCGCGGGTCGTTCAATTCGCGCTGGCCGGCAGGCTCCCTGGAGATCAGCTTGTAAATGGCGTAACCAACGGCGTGGCGGCCGGGGCCGGCGCTGTCATAGACGGGAAGAATATCTGTGATTTGTCCCGGCTTGATCTTGGCAATGGCGTTGTAGATCTCCGGGTCGGAACGAAGTTGCGATTCTGACACGAAGCCCATGTCCCCTCCATTGGCTGCCGTATTCGGATTCTCTGAGAAGTTCATGGCCAGTGCGCTGAAGTCCTCGCCGCTGTCCAGTTTGCTGTGCAGGGCCTGAATCTTCTTCTTTGCATCAGCGTCGCCCGAGGCCTTGTTGTTCTGCAGGTTGCCGGTCTGCCTTGCAGGACCGCTGGTGACCATGATCTGCGCCAGGCCATAGCGTGGTTCGATCAGGTTAAACTCCGACTTGTGCGCCGCATAGTAGGCGCTGATCTCCGCGTCGGTAATGTTGATCTTCGACTCGATCTCCTTGTTGAGCAGCTTGGTCTTGGTCAGCGAGCGGCGTAGTTCGCGCTTCAGATCGTCGAGGGTGAGGTTTTGCGCCTGGAGCTTTTTGTCAAACTCCTCCTGCGTGTAAGGGGCCTTCATCTCAGTAAGCTTGGCGTTCACATCTTCATCGCTGGCGGCCAGGTTGAGTTTGGCGGCGCGCTGCCATAGGATCTCGTCCTCGATCATCCCGCGCAGGATGTTGAGGCGGACAATGTCGGCCTGCTCGGGAGAAGGCTTCATGGAATTGTCGCCCAGATTGGCTTTGTAATACTTTTCCACTTCCGAGCGCAGAATATCCTTGCCATTTACGGTAGCCATCACGTCGGGAGAGGGCGAGCGGTGGCACCCGCTTATGGGGGCAATCAGGGTTATCCCACTAAGAATGAGGACTGTCAGGCGGAAAGGTAAGCGGTAAAAAGCTGTGGTATGCAACCTGGTATCTCCTGGGGGAGGCAAAGCTCCCCGGCATTTAAGGATAAACCCCCCAGCCGGGAAGGGGATATGAAAATTCACATCCCGGCTAAGGGGGCGCTTTGCCGCTGTTTAAGCGGCAGAAGCATCTCCCCAGCCAGAATGCGAGAAAAACGCCTACACTAGGACGGCGGCGCAGGCAATGTTATGGTCTGCGCAGGTTGAGCAGGCTGGGCGGGGGCGGCTGGCGGCTCCACTCCGGCGGCGCGCAAGGCGCGGTCAATCACTATCCATAACTGATCCTGGGGCAGGGCGCCGCTGATGCGTTCACCCTCCACAAACAGGGCCGGTGCTCCTTCAATCCTCAGCGACTCGGCGATCTTCATCGTATTACGTACCGGGGTCTCGTCCTGGCGGGTAATGCAGGCGTCCAGCGCGGAGGAATCAAGTTTATCCAGCGTGGCCTGCTGCCGCGCAATGCGATTCAGGGCGTCGAAACTCTTCGCCATGGTGCGATCTTCGCCTGAAATTTCCTGGCCGTGGGAGTGGATGTAATCCACATAAGTCCAATATTCCTGGCTGTTTTGTGCAGCCAGGCAATTGGCATTCACGGCGGCGTGCATGGCCCAGGGGTGGATCTCCATCAGCGGGTTGTCCATGTAAATAAAGCGCACCATGCCCTTATAGTGCTCCATTGTCGCGGGAAAAAGCGTCTCATGCATACGGGTGCAGTAGGGGCACTCAAGATCGTCGAAGCTGATTACCGTGACATTGGCCGCTGGATTGCCCCGGACGGGCCGGCCTGCAACATTGATGGAGAAGATCGGGTCGTTGAGCAGGTCGAACTTTTCCAGGCGGGCCAGGGTCTTGCCGTCCGTGGAGATCAGAAAGTCGATCACTTGCGATTTGTCGCCGTGAGAAAGCGTGACGGGCAACTCGTCATAGCCGGGAATCTGTCCTGGCTTACGCGCGCCCAGGGTTACAGATATGTTGGGTGGCACGTTGTACTGGGAGCGCACCATAATTTCAATGCGGCGGTTCAGCGCTGAGGCCGGTGATCCTTGTGAGGCAGGCTGGGCTTTGCAGCCCACGGCCATGGCCAGGGCAAGTAGGGCAGCCAGAAAGTGAGTACGGGTCAAGATGAAATCCTCTCAGAAAAGAATACTCCAGCCACCTGCGGTGGGGCAGCCTGCGCTTGCGCGCCATGAGATTCGTCGCATCCCACCCTGGCGCCAGAAAAAAGGCCCCTGGCATCAGAAAAAAAGCACAAGGATGTGTCACAAAAGGTTTTTTCTATTCCCTGTTCCCTGTTCCCTAATCCCTAATCCCTGTTCTTTAATACGCGGGCGGCAGGTTGGGATCGCGGAAGGCGGTGTTGGAGCGGCGTATGTCGCCCACCGATCCGAAGTTGGCCAGGGTAAAGCTGTAGAGCCACTGGGTCTCGTTGCGGAGTGTGCCGAGATTGAAGCGCCGGTAACCGAAGGTGAGGCCGCAGCAATCCCAGTTATAGGTGGCCTGCACTCCGCCGTATTGCAACGCGTTCAGGGCATAGTCAAAGCCGCCGTTGGCGGCCAGGTTGAAGCCTTTGCCGCTGGGTTTGCCTATCGCGAGGAAGGGTGTCACCTGCTGGCTCTTGATAATGGAGGCCGCCGCGCCGCTCTCGTCTACGGCATTCAGCAAGGCGTGACCCAAGCCGACAGTGGTGCGGCCCCAACTGTAGCCGGCATAGAGGTTGTCGGCATCCAATTGCCCGGCCTTGGGGTCGTAGTCCAGATCCCACTGGATGCGCAGATTGTCGATGACCTCAAAGCGCAGTCGCGATGTAATGGGCGCCAGGTTGCGCGGCGAGGTAAGGAACGCGATTCCGGTCATGTCCAGGGTAGCGTCGAAGACATTGCGGCGGTTGGGAATCAGTGCCCCGCCGAAGTTGGAGTCGATGTAGAACTTTTGCGCAATCTGCCAACTGGCCCACTCATGCGCCTGTGGTGAACAACCACCGGAAGCCGCGGACTGTTCGTCCGTGCAGGGTTTCAGTACGGTGGGGCGCAGATAGAAGCGCTGGGTGAGCGAGTAACCCACTTCGTTGGTGTTGGTGGCAATGTCCGCGGTGTCGATGAGCAGCACATTCACTTCCCGCGAGCCGATTCCGCCCACATACCGGTAGGTAAACTCCGGCTCGATGACGTGACGCAGCGTGCGGTTCCAGCGGGTGAGCGCAAAATCGCGTTCAACGGCCGGCGCGCGAAGATCGACTGAAGCCTCAAAATCGCCACGGTTGAGCGCATCATGGCTGACGGTGGGGGTTCCGCCGTTTACGCCCGTCAGGTCGGGAACCTGGCTGAGAGTGTAAGCGGTTTCGCGCACCGCGGCCTCGGCGGTCACGTTCCAGCCCCCGGCGGAAAGCGGCAGAAAAATATGCGGATAGAGGTCGAAGCGGCCCAGGTTGCGCGCATGGAAGCTGGTCCCGGTGGGGATCGCGGGCGGTTCGGAGCGATCCAGATAGGCAAGCGACGATCCCATCCCCCAATAGAGCGACGGGGAGCCCAGCGGCCGGTCCAGAACGTCGAAGCGCAGGCTGGGCATGTGCAGTATCCTGGCCTGATTGCCGTTGATGACGGTGGTGGTCTCGTAGCTTCCGGTGGTTCCGGCAAAGCTCTGGAAGCGCTCCAGAGAGATGGAAGGAACGAAGCCCTTATGCGCGTTGGTGACCGAGACGCTGCTGCGCACATCGGAGCTGACAGCCTCCCAGAAGTTATCGTTGAAGACCAGCCGGTAAACGTAGCTAGACAGGTAATCAATGTTGCCGGCCAGGCGCGTCTCTGAACCGAGATCCTTGCGGCCCATGACATGGATGTCCACGCCGCCCTGATTGACCAGCATCATGGTGGATGAACCGTAGCTGATGGGTTGCTCAGTGCCGCGGTCCAGCAGGGCATTCCAGCGTACGGTCGCGTGGTCGAGTCCGGGGCCTTTGTAGCGGAAGTCGCCGTTGGGCGCCCAGCCGCGCTTGCTGTAGTACTCCATGCCGGCAATCATGTCCATGCTGCGGTTGATCGCCCAGTAGGCCTGCTCGCCAAAGGTGTAGCCCCTGATCGACGAGCCGGTGCTGGCTACCGGGACGAGTAACCCGCTCTCGCGCCCTGTTTCATCCACCGGATGACGCAGGTAGGGAAGGTAAAAGATTGGCACGCCGAGAAATTTGAACAGGGCATTGGCGGTGGAGGCCTTGCCGTCCTCGAGCTTGATGGAGCGGGAGATCACCTGCCAGTCCGGCCGGGGCAGATGGCAGTTGGTGATCGTGCCGTCGATGATCCGGTAGTGCCCCTCGCCGTTTTCCAGCACCACCCTGCCGGTAAAGAGGAACGGATTCGTCGTGGAATAAACAGCCCTGCTGCCCAGGGCGCGGACTCCCTGCGAGCCATGCACGTTGTAATAGCGCGCGGTGTGCGTATTCAGCCGCATATTGCCGTTGTCGGCATAGATCAGCACATCGTTGGGTCCGCCGGTCATCTGCAGATGGCCTTCCGCATCCAGCTCCGTGGTGGATTGGTCGTAGACCACCTTGTCGGCGCGCAAAATGTAGTCGCGGTAGTGGACCACCACATCGCCTGTAAGGGTCCAGATATTGCCTGCGCGTCTCTGGTTCCGGGCCTCCCACACCACTGGCACGCCGCTTTCCGGCGCCGGTTCAGGCTGGGCTACGGGCAGAATCTCCTGGCCAGGATCGTTGGGCAGAGAAGCTGAAAGCCCGGAGCCGCTATGCCGGACGGCGCTGTCGGCGGAGGGTGCCACCGCCCTGCCTGTCTCCTGTCCAGACAGGGGTGCCGCATTGGTCAATGCCTGTCCCCGAAGTAGAAGGTGACAGAGGGCCAGTATCGTGATAAACACAAAGTTGCGAAGGCGCATTCCGGGACCTAGGTCAGCATAGCAAAACAGGCCGCCCTGGCATCAGGCAAACGCCGCGCAGCTCTGGCATCAGGCAAAAAACCGGAGAGTTTCGTCCTGTCGGATCTCGTGATCCGGGCTGAGCTTGTATCTTCCCGCTGACCTCATTTACGTCCAGCAAGCAACGCCCCGGAGTCCTTATGGGCTTCAAGGGCCTTAACTGCCAGTCTGGCCGCCAGCAGCGGGCCGGAAGGCGCATTAGAAGAAGACTGGAGCCTTGAGCACACCTGTCGGCCAGCCGAACTCCAAGTCTTCCTGGAAGCAGGAGGTGAGCCGGTGTGTGGCCGCTCACCAGAGCCGCGCAGGATTGCCCTCGGCGCGGCCTGTAACGCCCGCTACGCGGCCTGCAATAAATGCTCAGAACCGGCCGGAGCCCGTCAGCCGCTCCGCCCAAATCGCCGCCCGCGTGGCTGCGCGCTATGCTCAGGCCCCCAGCTACAGCCAGTTGCATGCCAAGGCCAGCGTAGCCCGGACTTCCGTTCCAGATGCCTTGCCAGAGCCCCTGGAAGCCTCCACAGGGGTGTTTCCAGGGGAGTTTGATGCCGAACAGGCAGGAACGCCCTTGCAGCCCTCCACGCGGGCCTGGGAACCCGACGTCGTACCGGCCCGGCCTGACGCGCCCCTCTCGCTTGAGGCCTGGGAGAGCGAAGATTCCCGCCCCGGCCCGGAGCCGGATCAGGAGCCGGAACAGGAGCCGGATTTTGTCTTGCGTCCCCCCGAGCCGGCTCTCTCCTCCCACGCCAAACTCATCGAGTTTCCCCGCGAGCTGGTAGCCCCTCGCAAGCGACGTCCCCGTCGGGCGGAGGGGCCGTTCGCGCCGCATGGGCTGGAGAGGCAGTTGAGCATCTTTGAAGTGGACCCCGGCGCTCTTTCCATCGAGCCTGGAATGGCTGGTGTCGCGTCAGCCTTGACGAGATTTGAGCTGGGGGCTCACCCCCCGGCGGTGGAAATCTCGCCAGAGCCGCAGAACGTGCCGGCCTCGCTATCGGCCCTGCGGCAGGCGCCCATCGGCCTCCGGCTGGCGGCGGCCCTGGTGGATGGCGCGCTGGTCGCAGCAGCACTCCTGGGAGCAGCCCTGGTGGCCGTAGCCCGCATCGGACATCCTCTCCCGGCGGGAATCGCGAAATTCAGCGCCATTGCGGGGTTCCTGCTTGCAGGCCTGCTCTACCATACGATCTTCCTCATCCTGGACAATGCCACGCCCGGCATGAGGTGCGCTGGCCTCTTCCTGTACACCCTTGACGGCCAGCTTCCCACCCGCGCCCATTTGCGCCGACGGCTGGGCGCGCTGCTCCTCACGGGGTTTTCGGTGGGGCTGGGCGCAGCCTGGGTCTTTTTCGACGATGACCACCTCAGCTGGCACGACCGGCTATCGCAGACTTACCTGCGCAAGGGCTGAACTGTGGCAGTCACTGCCATGGACGTTGGCATGAGCGGCAAATCCTCTAGACCTGGAAATGTCTGCGGTTATGGCATATACTAATGTATATGCCACGCTGGCAGGAGGGTGCTATGCAGCGAACAGCCAAGGTTTTCATGAATAACCGAAGCCAGGCAGTCCGGCTTCCCAAAGAGTTTCAGTTCACTACGTCTGAGGTCTTCATCCGGAAACAGGGAGACGAAGTGATTCTCTCCGCACGCCCCAAGGACTGGTCGGCCTATCTTGCATCGGACTTGGTGGCCTCGGAAGAGTTCATGGAAGGGGTTGAGGATCTGCCGGTTCAGGAGCGTTCGCTCTGATGGCCGTATACATGCTTGATACCGACATCTCGTCCTACATCATGAAGCGCACTCACAGCGTTGTCCTCAAGAGGCTTCAGACAGTCGCGGTCAGCGATGTCTGCGTCTCTGCGATTACCAAGGCCGAGTTGTTGTATGGGGTCGAGGTCTCACCCCGGCGTCAGAAGGACCAGGTTGCGCTCGATGAGTATCTGCGCTACGTCGCCGTTCTGGACTACCCCGCGACAGCGGCTCTCGACTATGCGAGAATTCGTGCCCAGCTCAAACAACGTGGAATGATGATCGGCTCGAACGATCTGCTGATTGCGGCGCACGCTCTTTGCCTCGGACTCACGCTGGTGTCCAACAACACAAAGGAATTCGGGCGCATTCAGGGGCTCAAGATTGAAAACTGGACTGAACCGGTCAATTAATGGAATCGCGATAACATTCCATCTCACTCAACAAAAACGCTGCCGGAATAAGCACCGGCAGCGTATGGAACAAAAAGGCGGCAGCCTCGGGGTCCCCAGCGACAGGTCTTCGTCGCTGGGGTGAGAGCCTCGGTGTCCGGCAACGAACTTGATAGCCGGAAATCGCGGATCTGGGTATGGCTGCCGCCAGCTTTTAAAACCTTACGAGTGCGCGCCCCGCAACGCGGGCAGCCCCGCCGGCTGGCTCTTGCCGGTAAATTTTGCGCCAGCTTGCCCGTCTTTCTCCAGGCGGAACTGGCGGATCATGCCGTCCAGGTCACTGGCCAGCGAGGCCAGGTTCTTCAGGGCTTCAACGGCTTCCTCGGCGCCCTGCGTATTCTCGATCGACAGTTGAGATATTTGGCCGGCGGATTCGGAGATTTCACCCGAGGCTGAGGTCTGTTCCGTGGCGGCGGTGGCGATCAGGTGAATCTGGTGCTCCACCTGCGTGGAGGATTCGATGATGGCCTCCAAACTCCTGCGAGCGTTGGCGGCCTCACCCATGCCGGTTTCCACGGCCTTGCGGCTTTCGTTCATCACCTGAAGGGTTTCGCGGGTCTCATCCTGAATGCTGCGGATGGTTCCTGAAATTTCTTCAGTAGCGCCCTTGGTGCGCTCGGCCAGGCGGCGAACCTCGCCGGCGACAACAGCAAAACCGCGGCCATGCTCCCCGGCGCGAGCCGCTTCGATGGCCGCGTTCAGGGCCAGTAGATTTGTTTGCTCGCTGATCTCCTGAATCACGTTGACCACCTTGCCGATCTCCTCGGAGCGGTGGGCCAGCGACGTCATCTTTTCCGAGACGGTGCTGGTGGCTGCGGCTATCTTCTCCATGGTCACGGCCGTGGCCTGCATCACCTCCCCGCCCTTGTTGGCGGTCTGGGCAGACTCGCGGCTGGCGGTGGCGGCGCTTTCGGCGTTGTGGCTGATCTCGCCAATGGTCGCCGTCATCTCCTGCGCCGCTGCAGCTATCTGGTTGGTCTTGCTGGATTGGGTATTTGCATTGCCGGCTGCCTGAATCGAGCGGGCGCTCATCTCGGTCGTGGCCGCCGACAACGTCTCCGCGCCCCTGGCCACCGACTGCAGAACGTCGCGCATCGCGGCCACGCTGGTATTAATAGCTTCTCCCAAACGGCCGATCTCATCGCTCCCTGTGACGCGGATGCTTGTTGTCATGTCCTTGGCGGCCATGGACTCCACGGCAATCTTCAGCCTGTTGAGCCGCGGCGCAATCTCGCGCGTGAGTATCATGCCGATGAAAGCACAGAGGAGAACGATCAGCATCGTGACCCCCGAGCTGATCCACATAGCGTGTCTGCTCGCGCTGGTGGCGTCCTGCGAGCCATCCGTGCCCAGCTTGGCGTGAATCTGAAATCCCGTGTCCGCCGCCCCCAGTGCATCTCCCAGAGCCTTCATCAGCGCGTCTGATGAAATTAGATCCAACGCCTCTCCTGTATTGCCGGCATTGAGCTGCGCGATGCCGCGATCGCTGGCGTCCTGGTATTGCTTGATCGCTTCCTGAAACTTCTGATATTGCGGACGCTCCTCGTCGATGACGAGAGGATCCATCTGCTTCAAGGCACTTTGGTATGCAGTGATTGCATCCTGGCGTTTTGCATTATGGCTCGCCTTGCATGCCGGCGTCACGCACAGCATCAACTCCAGATCTTCCCTGCGTTCGCCATTGACGCCATTGCGGATCGTGCCTATGTATATCAAGGACGGGAAATGGTTCGCGCTGACAGTGGAGCACTTGGCGGCAATACCTCGAAAGGTAATGAACGTGTAAGCGCTCAACACGATGCACAGTCCGCAAACGATGCCGAAAGCGGCGAAAAACTTGTAGGAGACGGAGAGATTGCGCAACCATTGCATACGGGTAGCCCTTTCGCGGATTTTATCGGCAAAAACCGGGATGACATGAGTACTTTCGTTCAAAGTGAGCCTCAGGGTCTGTCTGGCCGGTCCGAAGGCCCTGGCAATTGCGCAAACGGAGGAAATGAACGCGGTTAAATCTGCTCGTAGCCGCTGTTCAGCAAAGGTGCTCTATTGAAATGGAACGCTAATTGTGGCAAAGTTCCATCATGGACAAGAGTTCTGTCATCGAAATGCTACGCCGGCTTTCTGTTTTGCTCCGATTGAGCATAGCAAACGAAAAGCAACCGCAGGTCCTTCGACTTCGTTTGGAGCAAAGAACACTCCAATCTCCGCTCAGAATGAAAACTATATCGTATATAAATAAGCAATATAATGTTTTGCTATCCTCTATACGAGTCCCGCACAGATACGCAGGGTCAATGACTTGCCGGAAAAATCTGCACGGAATCTGCACAGAACGCGTCAAACGATAGAGGCGAACATGGCATTCGTCACCGACAAAGCGGAACTCAAGCCGGGCCTGGTTCTCTTCCGGCGTGGCGACGTGGATCATCGGATGTGGTATTGCCGCGTGAAAATACCCAAAGCCGACCGCTACAAGACGGTTTCGCTCAAGACGACCGACATCGAGGTGGCGCGTGAACGCGCCTTCGACCAGGACGCAGACATCAGGTTTCGCCTGAAGCATGACGTTCCTGTGTTCAACCATCCCTTCCGCGAGGTGGGGAGAGAGTATCTGCTAAGGGTAGCACGCAGAGTCTCTCTTGCGAATTCATGGTCACAGGATGCTCCCGCCGTTTAGTTGGAAGTTTGTGCCGAACTGCGTCCGAATTCAAAACTGTATGTCCTTCTTGTGCCCGGATGGAATTCTGGCGATGGACACAAAAAGGGCCGGATACTCCAGATTCAATTCGGGCCCACACTGGCAGCTTGTAGAGGAGGTAGTCGATTCTTAAGCGATTAAAACAGTTCAATCGCGGGCCGGCTGTGATCCTGATTGTTTTGGCCGCCAGCTACATTGAGGTGAGTGACGGTCTGGCTGGCCATTCTGTAGCGGCCCTTATGGGCCTCCAGCATAGCCTTGAAGGATAGGTCGAACGTGCCATCCCAGACGGGGTCGCATGGCCTTTCCATCAGATACAGCATGTGGTCGCGCATCTCGAGCAGCGCTTCCTGCACATGCTCCATCCGTTGCCGCATCACATCCTGGAACTGGATGTGCCCCAGCGCCTGCGTCAGCCGGTTAACGCTCTCGGCGTAATTGGCATCGACCTCGGTGATCACATCGAGCAGTAATTCGCCATTCTTCGCGAATTCCACCTGCATCTGGCCCAGTTCGGCGACCAATTGACCCATGGCGTTGCTGGCCTCGTGCTGCTCCAAAGAGTTGCGGGCCTCGGCCATTTCCTCATTTACCTTCTGGCAGGTGGCGTTGATCTTCACAGCGATGTCCGCCGCGGCCCTGGTCGATAGCACGGCCAGCTTTCTCACCTCGAAGGCCACCACCGAGAAGCCGCGGCCCGCGCTGCCCGCCCGTGCCGCCTCGATCTCGGCATTCAGAGCCAGGAGATTGGTTTGCTGTGCAATCGAGGTGATGACCTTGATCAGCGGTGTCAGTGAGCCAACCTCGTTAGCCAGCCCTTCAATGCGCCCGAAGTTGCTCCGGAAGTCCTCAATCTGCGCCTCCATCTGCATGTCGATGGCGGCGATCACCTGCTTGTTGTTCTCGACTCGCAGATGCGTGTTCTCGGTCAGCTCCCTGCCGCTTTTGATGGAATGCGCGATGCGTTCCTGCTGCTGACTGGCCTTTGCATTGAGGATGCCGATCTGCTCGATGACCTTGACGACTTCGCGCTCGGATTCGGCCAGCGAATCTCCGATCTGATCATGCATCACGTCGATGTAGGGCTTGGAGTCTCGCAGTTCATCGCTCATCGCCTCCCGCTTAACTGCCATTAACATGAGCTCGACCTTGCTCATGGTCCCCGCTTGCCTAAGCTCTGCAATGCCCTTGCGCGCCTGGACCCAGTTCACCCATTCAACGATGAACAGGGGAATCACAAGGAAAACGAGAATGAGCGGTATGACCACACCCCGGAGGTCAGCCGGCGCTGGACGAATAAAATGGCTGGCAGCGAGATGGAAGGAAAGGATAGATATGAGGCCAGTCGCGGTCTGGGCCAGAATCCGGCTGCGAGCCTTGCTCAGGCGCGACCGGCGGTCCGGCAGGGCCTCGTCCTCCTTGGCCATCAGCAACTTGCCCTGCGTGGGAGAGATTGTTTTCGGTCCTCGATAGGCCACAGACGCCATCTCCTCACGCTCCCGGCAAAACCTTCTTGATGACTTTAATCAGGTCGTCGCCCGATACCGGCTTGACGATCCAGCCGGTGGCGCCGGCGCGCTTGCCCTCCTCGCGCTTGGCGTTGTCGCTTTCGGTCGTCAAGGTCAGTATGGGAATGAACTTCAGCCCCGGCATGGCGCGGATCTTGCCGATCAGCTCCAGGCCGCCCATCACCGGCATATTGATGTCGGTGACAATCAGATTGGGCCGCAGGCCGCCATTCAGCTTCTCCAGCGCCGCCTGCCCGTTGTTGGCCGTCTCCACTTCCAGGCCGTTCATGGAGAGGGTGGTCTCCAGGCTCATCACCATAGTGATTGAATCGTCGACGACAAGAACCTTCATGGCCATTGCGGTTTTCTCGTGGCGCGGATTGTTGCGCGTCGTCCAGCCGGAATCGCAACTCG
The DNA here is from genome assembly GCA_050013195.1 of Occallatibacter sp. Taxonomy (GTDB): domain Bacteria; phylum Acidobacteriota; class Terriglobia; order Terriglobales; family Acidobacteriaceae; genus Telmatobacter. Next base: position 5,127 of record JBEKFS010000024.1, on the reverse strand, counting down.
GTGATTGAAGCCCGCCTGAATCAGACGCACTGCCCGTTCATCGGCGGTATCCGCTGGAAGGTGAGCGGGAGCCAGAGGCCGGCGCCCATTCCATTACTTGATGCCCCGCGCCGCCAGCCATGTTGCATACGCCCGATCTTCGGTCTGCATGTGTTTGGTTTGGTAATCCCGCATGAAGTACAAGAACTGGAGATAGGCGGAGGCGTCGCCCTTCTCGTGGCGCGCAACAATCTCAGCAACTTTTCCAGCCATCTCCTGGTGCTGTGCGCGGTGGGCGGCTAGGCCGGGAAATTTTGCGGACTCCATCAGCCTTTCCTCCGCGGAGAAGTGCTCGCCGGCCAGCGAACTTAGCTTGTTCAGAAGCGGACCAGCGACCTGCCGCGCCTTGCCTTGCATCGATGCCGCATGAATTTCGTTGAGTATCTTCATCATCCCTTCGTGCTGACTATCCAGCGCTTCCACACCCACCGAGTATTTGCTGCTCCAAGTCATCAAAGCCATCCCGCAGCTCCCGTTTGATATTGTCCCGCACTGGATATATCGGTCAGCTTGGAAAAAAGGCGAGTGCGCGGAGGTCTGTAGGCCATTCCCGAATGGGGAGATGACCCATATTCCGGGAAATAGAGCCATGCGCCGCAATGCCGCCCTGCGATAAATGCGCATCATCGATCTGTACGCCGATAGATTCTACATAGTGTCACTTACCATCGCAGCGAAGGCAGATCATTGGAAAAAGCTAAGAGTCATCCGCGCAAATCCGACTCAGCAATTGCTGCATCGAGATCGAAGAGAGCAAGTCACGCCGCAGGAGCCTGTCTTGCCCAGCCGGATCAGGAACAACCGCTCAATCCTCTTAACCCTCTCAACCCTCTCAAGGAGCAAAACGTGCCGGTAACTCTCAATCAGGACGGCTCGCTGAGTTTGTTGCGACTCAAGGGCGCAATCGATATCGGCTGCGCGGCGGAGTTGAAGAGGCTTTTGCTGGAGGCGTTCAAATCCGGTGGAGAGGTCTGCGTCTCAGCCGAGGGCGCGACCGATCTGGATTCGACGGCGGTCCAGTTGCTGTGGGCCGCGGAGCGCGAGGCAAAAGGGGCAGGCGTGAAGTTTTCTCTCACCGGGCTGGCGTCCGAGCAGATTTCGGCCGCCCTGGGCGAGGCGGGCCTCAAGCAGTTTCTGATTCCGGTAGACGCTGAATAAACAAGCGGGGTAGAGGGTTGTCGATGGCAAGCAAGGCCGACCAGTTCAAGAACGCCTTCCGCGAGGAGGGCCGCGAGGTCCTGGTCGATCTGGAGGCGGCGCTGCTCGAGTTGAACTCCAACCGCGGCGATCCCGAGCTGGTGGGCCGCATCTTCCGCGCCCTGCATACCATCAAGGGCTCCGGGGCGATGTTCGGCTTCGAAGATCTGGCCACCTTTACGCACAATCTGGAGACGGCCTTCGACGAGGTGCGCAATGGGCGGATTGCGATCAGCTCGGAGCTGATCGACCTGACTCTCTCGGCGCTCGATCAGATTCGCGCCATGCTGGAAGAGGGTGTTGGCGACACGGCCCCGGCCGATCCGGAGGCCTGCGCGGAGATTCTCGCCAAGGTGCGCCATCTGACCGGCAAGGTGGAGAAACAGCCCGCCAAAGAAAAGACCAAGCCGCCGGACGCCGGCTCCGAAACCGGTACCGAGTCGAGCTCCTCAGCAGTTGCGGGCCAGGTGCGGGAGTGGCAGATCCGCTTTGCTCCCGGGCCGGAGTTCATGTTGAACGGCGCCAATCCCCTGCTGCTGATTCGCGAGTTGCGGCAGATGGGAGGCCTGGCGGTGCGGGCCAGCATGGCCTCGGTGCCGCCCCTGGCGGAGCTCGACCCGGAGCGCTGCTACATCAGTTGGGAGATGGTGCTGGCGACTGCGGCGGGCCGCGATGCGATCCGCGATGTCTTCATCTTTGTCGAGGACGCCTGCGAACTCGCGATCGAGCCGGCCTCGGGCGCGGCCGGAGATTCTGAGGCGTCTGCGCCCGAATCCGTTCAGAAGGCCTCGGCTGCCAGCGCGGCCGATCTGACGGCCGAGGCGCTGGCCGAGGAGCGCTCTGCGTCCGGCGGCCGCCGCACTTACGACAAGCCCGACAACGCTACGAGCCTGAGGGTTCCCGCGGCCAAGCTGGACCAGTTTGTGAATCTCGTGGGCGAGTTGGTGACGGTGCAGGCGCGGCTGAGCGAGATTGCCGCCAGCCACGACGATCCCGAGGTCGCGGCGGTCTCGGAAGAAATCGAAAGGCTGACCTCGTCGCTGCGCGAGAACTCGATGAATATCCGCATGACGCCGGTGCGCGCCACATTTGAGAAATTCCGCCGCCTGGTTCACGACCTGGCGCGCGATCTGGGCAAGAATGTCGAACTCACCATCGAAGGCGCGGAGACCGAGCTGGACAAAACCGTCATCGATCAATTGGGCGATCCGCTGATGCACCTCATCCGCAATAGCATGGATCACGGCATCGGGTCGCCGGAAGAGCGCGCCCGCAGCGGCAAGCCTCCCACAGCGACCATTCATCTCTCCGCGCGCCACTCCGGCGCCAGCGTGCTGATCGGGGTTTCGGACGACGGCCGCGGGATCGACACGGAGGCGGTGCGCGCCCGCGCCATCGAGCGGGGTCTGGTGGCCGCGAATGCCGAGCTTACCGAGGCCGAGGCGTTCGCGCTGATCTTTCAGCCGGGATTCTCGACGGCCAAGCAGGTCACCGACGTCTCCGGCCGCGGCGTGGGCATGGACGTGGTTCGCCAGCGCGTCGACAGCCTGCGCGGTTCGATCGACGTAGCCAGCAAGCCCGGCCAGGGCACCAGCGTCACGCTGCGCCTGCCGCTGACTTTGGCCATCATTGACGGCCTGCTGGTGGGCATTGAGGACTCGAGCTTTGTCGTGCCGCTGGCCAATATTCTGGAGTGCATCGAGCTGACCAGCGCGGATATTGAGCGGGCCAACGGCAAGCATATCGCCGACCTGCGCGGGGAGCTGGTCCCTTACATCCGGCTGCGCGAGCACTTCTCGATTCGCACGCCGCGCCCCGAGATCGAGCAGATCATGATTGTTGCAACCGAGAGCGGGCGCTACGGATTTGTCGTCGACCGGGTGCTGGGCAACTGCCAGACGGTGATCAAGAACCTGGGCCGCTTCTACCGGCACGTAAAGGTGGTCAGCGGGGCAACCATACTGGGCGACGGAACAGTAGCGTTGATTCTCGATCCGGAGCGGGTGGCGCAGGACGCGGTGCGCGCCATCACGCACGGAACGCGCGCGGGGCCTTCCGTGGCCGCGATTGCGGCGGCTGTCAAGCAGAGCCTCCGGGGAAGGAGCGCCGCGCCGCAAAAAACAGTTTAAGCCATCGTCGGTGCTGGATCGAGCGCCAGCACTCGTCAAATAACGATTCAACCTGCTGTGTTTTGTGTTTCTACGGTTCCCGGTCCAGGGGCGAACGCATCAACGGGCAAAAGGCCGCGGATTCCGGAGAGCGCGAATTCCAGCGAAAGGGAGGGGCGGATTTCATGCCAACTGCATTGGTACACGAAGAGGTAAGTGAAGCCCGGAAGCCGCGTGGCGCCGGGAACGGAAACGGCGGAAACGGACACGGAGCCCGCGAACGCGAGGCATCCAAAGCGCGTCTGGTCGAAGACGACGACTCGACGCTTGTGTTGAACGAGATTATGCGCCTGGTGGACGCCTCCAAAGAGGGGCGGCTCTCCGAGCGCGGCAAGGCAACCCTGTTCAACGGCACACATCGCGAGATCATTCAGGGCGTCAACGAGATGCTGGACGCGATTCTGCTGCCCATCGGCGAAGGCAACCGCATCCTGGCGCAAGTTTCCAACGGCAAGATCGACGAGTTGATCGCCGCAACCTACAAAGGCGACCACGAAAAGATGAAACAGGCAATCAACAATGTCGCTCTTGTTCTGCAAGGGCTTCAGAAGGAATTAGTGCGGCTGGTCGAGGCCTCCAAGGACGGGCAACTCTCCGACCGTGGCAAGCCGGACCAGTTCAAGGGCGCGTATGCCGAGATCGTGCGCGGTGTAAACACCATGCTGGACGCGATTCTGCTGCCCATCGGCGAGGGCAACCGCATCCTCGCGCAAGTCTCCAACGGCAAAATCGACGAACTGATCGCGCAGACTTACAAGGGCGATCACGAGAAGATGAAGCAGGCGATCAACAACGTGGCCATCGTGCTGCAGGATCTGCAGAAGGAACTGGCGCGGCTGATCGAGGCGTCGAAGGAGGGGCAGCTCTCCGATCGCGGCAAGCCGGAACAGTTCAAGGGCGCTTATGCCGAGATTGTTCGCGGCGTCAACACCATGCTGGACGCGATCCTGCTGCCCATCGGCGAAGGCAATCGTGTTCTTATCCAGGTTTCCAACGGCAAGATCGACGAACTGATCGCCCAGACCTATAAGGGCGACCACGAAAAGATGAAGCAGGCGATCAACAACGTGGCCCAGGTTTTGCAGGGTCTACACAAGGAGCTGGCGCGGCTGACTGAAGACTCAATCGCCGGCAAGCTGAACGAGCGCGGGCGTCATGAGCAGTTCAGCGGCGCCTATGCGGAGATCGTTCGCGGCGTAAACGGCATTCTCGACGCCGTGATTTCCCCGCTGAAAGTGACCGCCAACTATGTGGACCGGATTAGCAAGGGCGACATTCCGTCGCAGATCACCGACACCTACAACGGCGACTTCAACCTCATCAAAAACAACCTGAACACGCTGATCGTGGCCATGAACGAGATCACCGCGGCGTCGGAGGAAATCGCCAACGGCAACCTGACAGTGGACATCCGCGAGCGCTCGGCGCAGGACAAGCTGATGCAGGCGCTGTCGGCGATGGTCAGCGGGCTGACGCGCACGGTCTCCGATATCCGGGGAATTGCCGGGGAGGTGGCGGCTGCCTCGCAGTCCATCTCGACGGCTTCCATCCAAGTCTCCAAGGGCGCCAGCGCGCAGGCGGCTGCGGCCGAGGAGGCATCTTCCTCGATGGAGGAGATGGTTTCGAACATCAAGCAGAATGCCGACAACGCATCGCAGACCGACAAGATCGCCAACAAGAGCGCCAAGGATGCGCAGGAGAGCGGCAAGAGTGTTCTGGAAGC